>JANQQO010000185.1 GCA_028289305.1 Rickettsiales bacterium
GTCGCCCTTGGCACTATCTGCGACGTCGTCCCCTTAACCGGCGTTAACCGCGCCTTCGTCCGCCAGGGCCTTAAAGTCATGGCTCAGCGCAACAATCTCGGCCTAGCCACACTCGCTGATATCGCCCGCCTCGATGAACCACCCAACACCTATGCATGCGGCTTCATCCTCGGCCCCCGCATCAATGCGGGCGGCCGCGTCGGCCAGTCGCATCTCGGCACCACCCTGCTCACCACCGGTGATGCAGAAGAAGCCACCCGCCTTGCCACCGAGCTCGACCGCTATAACCAAGAACGCAAAGCCATTGAAGAACAGGTGCTCGAAGAGGCCTTCGCTGAGGCTGAACGCGCCGCTGAGAACAGCTCCGTCCTCCTCATCGCCGGCCAAGGCTGGCACCCAGGCGTCATCGGCATTGTCGCAAGCCGCATTAAAGAACGCTATCACAAACCCACCGCAATCATCGCCCTAGAAAACGGCATCGGCAAAGCCTCCGCCCGTTCCATCTCCGGTGTTGATCTCGGTGCCGCCATCACCGCTGCCCGCCAGTCTGATCTCCTGATCGCCGGCGGTGGTCACGCCATGGCCGCGGGCTTCACCGTCGCGGAAGACACACTCCCCGCCCTGCAAGACTTCCTCGAGGCGCGCCTTGCCGCTACGGTGGCAGAACGCACCGCTACGCGCCAACTCACCTTGGATGGCATCCTTTCTCCTTCTGCCGTCACGCTTGAGCTTGCGCAGAATCTTGAGCAACTCGGCCCCTTCGGCGCCAGTAATCCTACCCCGCGCTTTGCCCTCACCCAAGTGCATATCGCCGATTGCCGCATCGTCGGCGAAAACCATCTGCGCTGCATCCTGCGCGATACCACCGCCGGCAGCAACACCGCCGCCCGGCTTAAAGCCATGGCATTCCGCGCGCTCGATACACCGCTCGGCAATGCCCTGCTCCACCATAAAAACGCGCCGCTCCACATCGCCGGCACCATCCGCCTCAATCACTGGAACGGCTCCGAGACGGCAGAATTCACCATCGAAGATGTAATGGTGTAGAGTGCTAAGTGCTACGTGTTGGGTGTTAAGCTCTAGAAAATCCAACACTCAACACACAGCACCTAACACTTTCTTAAAAAAATTGCTTTTTTTACAACGCACCGTATTGTAACCGGCGGAATCATCCCCATATTAAGAAGCAGAGATATGGCCGCATAGGGCCCTGCATAAAAATAAAATAACGTATATTCAAAGAGTAAAGAGGATATCACATGGGTAAAGTTATTGGCATTGATCTTGGTACAACCAATTCTTGCGTTGCGGTAATGGAGGGCAAGGAGGCCCGCGTCATCGAGAACGCAGAGGGCCGCCGCACCACGCCTTCCATGGTAGCGTTTACAGAAAATGGCGAAATGCTGGTCGGTGAATCTGCCAAGCGCCAAGCTGTCACGAACCCGCAAAACACCCTGTTTGCGATCAAGCGCCTCATCGGCCGCAAGTTTGAAGACCCAACCACTAAAAAAGATAAAGACATCGTCCCCTATAACATCGTCAAAGCTGAAAACGATGATGCCTGGGTAGAGGCTCATGATAAGCAATATTCCCCGAGCCAAATCAGCGCTTTCATTTTGCAAAAAATGAAAGAAACCGCAGAGAGCTTCCTCGGCGAAGAGGTCAAACAAGCCGTCATCACCTGCCCGGCTTATTTCGATGATGCCCAGCGTCAAGCCACGAAAGACGCCGGTAAAATCGCTGGCCTGGAAGTACTACGCGTTATCAACGAGCCCACAGCGGCAGCCCTTGCTTACGGCCTTGATAAATCCGAATCCAAAATCATCGCCGTGTATGACCTCGGCGGTGGTACCTTCGATATCTCCATCCTCGAAATCGGCGATGGCGTATTCGAAGTAAAAGCCACCAACGGTGATACCTTTCTCGGTGGGGAAGATTTCGACCAGCGCATCCTCGGCTACCTCGCCGATGAATTCAAAAAAGATAACGGCATTGATCTGCGCCAAGACCCACTCGCGCTTCAGCGCTTAAAAGAAGGCGCGGAAAAGGCGAAGATCGAGCTTTCCAGTACGCCAGAAACCGAGGTCAACCTGCCCTATATCACCGCTGATCAAAACGGGCCAAAACACCTCAATGTCAAGCTCAGCCGTGCGAAGCTAGAAAGCCTGGTGGATGACCTCCTCCAGCGCACTGTAGATCCATGCAAAGCAGCACTCAAAGATGCCGGCCTCGCCGCAGGGGAAATCGACGAAGTCGTCCTCGTCGGTGGCATGACCCGTATGCCGAAAGTCCAAGAAATCGTGAAAAATTTCTTCGGCAAAGATCCACATAAAGGCGTGAATCCTGATGAAGTGGTCGCCATCGGTGCAGCTATCCAAGCCGGCGTGCTCCAGGGCGACGTCAAAGACGTCCTGCTGCTCGATGTTACTCCGCTATCCTTGGGTATTGAAACCTTGGGTGGCGTGTTCTCCCGCCTCATCGACCGCAACACCACCATCCCAACGCAAAAAAGCCAGGTCTTCTCCACCGCTGATGATAACCAATCTGCGGTGACGATCCGCGTCTACCAAGGTGAGCGCGAAATGGCGAATGACAATAAAATCCTCGGCCAGTTTAATCTGGAAGGCATTCCGCCAGCACCGCGCGGCATCCCACAAATCGAGGTCACCTTCGATATTGATGCAAACGGCATCGTCCATGTCTCGGCAAAAGATAAAGCCACCGGCAAAGAGCAGAATATCACAATTCAAGCCTCTGGCGGCCTCAATGAAGACGATATCGACCGCATGGTCAAAGAAGCTGAAGAACATGCAAGTGATGACAAAAAACGCAAAGAGCTGGCCGAAGCACGCAACAGCGCTGATAGCCTCATCTACACCACCGAGAAATCAATCGACGAACATGGTGAGCAGCTAGAAGAAGCCGATAAGCAAAGCATCGAAGAAGGCATCGAAGCATTAAAAGCCGCTCTCACGGAAGAAAATCCCGATGCCATCAAGCAAAAAACCGAAGCCCTAGCGCAAAGCGCCATGAAGCTCGGTGAAGCCATCTATAAAGCGCAGCAAGAGGCGGAAGACCAGTCTGGCCCAGGCGCAGACGATGGCGATGCTCCCTCCACTGAGGAAGATGGCACCGTCGTCGATGCCGAATATGAAGATGTCAGCGACGATGCACCAGAGGCAAAAGATGACGCGGAAGATGACAAAAAGGAAAAGAACGCGTAATCTATCCTTGCTAACATAACCCCGCCTCACACATAAATGCTGTTCACACCGTAACGCATGACCAAAGAAGATTATTATACCACCCTCGGTGTGGGCCGCGATGCCTCTGAAACAGAGCTGAAAAAAGCCTATCGCAAGCTCGCGATGCAATATCACCCTGATAAAAATCCTGGTGATAAAAAAGCCGAGGAAAAATTCAAATCCATCTCTGAGGCCTACGAAATCCTAAAAGATAAAGAACGCCGGGAGATGTATGACCGCTTCGGCCACAGCGCTTTTGAAGGCAGCGGCGCCCCAGGCGGTGGGTTCGATTTCAGCGCTACTGGCTTTTCCGACATCTTCGATGATTTATTCGGTGAATTCGGTGTGGGCGGGCGTAGGCGCCAGCAAGAAACCAAGCGCCGCGGTGCCGATCTACGCTATAACCTCGAGATCTCACTCGAAGACGCCTATAAAGGCAAGCAGCAAACCCTCAAAATCGCCACGGCCAGCGTTTGTACCACCTGTAACGGCACTGGCAGCGCCGATAAAGCCGATCCGGAAACGTGTCCCACCTGCGGCGGCGAAGGTAAAGTCCGCGCGCAGCAGGGCTTCTTCACCGTTGAGCGTACCTGCCACACCTGCCACGGCCTCGGCACAGTAATCAAAAACCCCTGCCGCACCTGCCGCGGCGAAGGCCGGGTCAAAAAAGAAAAAAGCCTCGCGGTCAATATCCCCGCCGGCGTTGAGGAAGGCACGCGCATCCGCCTCTCCAGCGAAGGCGAAGCGGGGTTGCGCGGTGGCCAAGCCGGCGATCTCTATATCTTCGTCTCCATCAAACAACACCCGCTATTCAAGCGCCAGGGCGATGACCTACATTGCACCGTCCCCATCCCCATGACCACCGCGGCTCTCGGCGGCGAGATTGAAGTCCCCACACTTGAAGGCAAGCGCGCACGCCTCACCATCCCCTCCGGCACCCAGGCGCATGATAAATTCCGCCTGCGCGGTAAGGGCATGTCGATCATGCGCTCTGGCGCATTCGGCGATATGTACGTACATGCCATGGTCGAAACACCGGTCAAACTCAACAAAAAGCAAAAAGAGCTGCTGGAAGAATTCGCTGAACTCACCGATAAAACCTCCAGCCCCAAAACCGAAAAATTCTTTTCCAAAGTCAAAGAGCTCTGGGGGAAGTGAGTGCTAGGTGTTAAGTGCTTAATACCTAGACAAACCGCCGCGGCTATTATATAGCCATTCCCCCATAGATAAGCGGAGAGGTGGCCGAGTGGTCGAAGGCGCACGCCTGGAACGCGTGTAGGCGGGCAACCGTCTCGAGGGTTCGAATCCCTCTCTCTCCGCCACCCTGCTTCGCCAAGGCTTCGCAGGGTTGGCTTGCCAACACGCGAAGGCTTGCCTGCGAACAGGAGTGCCCTGCGTAGTTCTGCGCCGCCAAAGGCTAGGCAGAACGAAGCATGGGCTGATTAATTACGTTCGACAATTTACTTAGCGAATGATAATGCGCTTAGGAAATTGAGGCACAAGGCCATAAGGCCTAAGTACACCCCTCTCTCCGTCATTTTACATATTTGCAGTTTTTTCAAACCTAGAATTGCTATAGCCTAATGGTATGGAGATAATTTTACCAAACACACAAAACGCTAAAGCGCTTTTTATTATCGATGTTCAGCCAAACACACTAGATAAGACAGTATCAGAAATTCCATTAAGAATTTCTCATTTCATCAAATCAACTGATTATGATGCATATGTTGTGGTCACGTATTTTGCTGAAAAAGATTCTATTTTTTACATGCAGGGACGTACAACTATGCCCAAATCAAACGCAGGGGAAATATGTAAGAATATTGAATCTGCACTGGAATCTCTGGGTAAACCAATGCTCGCAGTCAAAAAACAAACACGCTCTTGCTTTAAAGGAGACGATCCGGAAACATTACATAACTTTCTGAAGAATCATAACATTGCAGAAGCACATTTTGTGGGTTTCGATATAAATAATTGTGTACTTAGCTCTGCGCTAGAAGCATGCGATTTAGGCATGTATACGATAGTCATTGAAGAATTATCGCATAATCATAAGGGCGACCAGTCTCTAAAAAACAGCGCTAAAACCTTACTGAGGTATAAAAGAATGACTAATCATTCTATTATTTCAGATATATCAACCCATGTTGTGCATGTAAGTTCATAATAAAAACCCCACCCCCATAAAGGCAAACTTAGCAAGCGCAGCTTTGGCAAGCGAACGCCGAACCAAATACCCCCTCCTTTAAGAAAACCCCTTCTGTGCCCACCCCAACACCATAAAAATAGTGAATAGCATTTTTCAACAACGCACACAGGCACGGCAGCGCAAGCGCAGCCTGCGCCGCCATCCCTTAAATACCGCTTGTCTTAAGATGGGTGTGATTATGAAACCAATCGTTTACTTTTTATAGGGCAATGAAGAATGGTGTACATTTATCCGCACAGTGCCATCTTCATCTTTTATATAGCCAAACGTATATTCAACCTTTGTTTCTTCCTGCTGCCCAACAGGGGTAAAGAAATAATTCCCCATAGCCGCAGCTGAGTCACCATCGGTGATGATTTCCTGTTCGCCAAATCGTACATTCGACCATGGCTTAATAGCAAAGCCACCATCTTCCTGTATCTCCCCACCCACAAAGTAGGAAAGCGCTTGATCAAACGTTTCTCTAAACTGGTCTTCTGAAGCCAGGGTCGGCTTAAACAATACCTTTCCCTGTTCATAAGCATATAAATTTTGAATATGTTGTGTCGCGGCTTTTTTATAATCACCCTTTTCTTGATAGACCTTGCCAATATAGACAATGCCATCAGCCCAGGCTTTTTGCGCCGATAGCACCTCTTCCTTTGTGATGGAAGAACCGGCGTAAGCCGTTGAAGCCAAAGGGCTTATTACTAATAAAACTGCCAAGATTTTCTTCATAAGTATACTCCATACCAGTGTTGATCAGATTGCGGCTTAATATAAGCAGTTCTATGCCCCATTGCAATATGCTGTAGAATTAAAAATTAGAGTCACCATGGATAAACGCCACTATTATGTACTCATAGAAAAGCGAATTTAGCGCGCGCAGCTTCGGCAAGCGAAGGCCGAAAAAATACCCTCTCCTTTAAGAAAACCCCTTCTGTGCCCACCCCAACACCATAAAAATAGTGAATAGGCATAAAAGCGGCGTATATTACCCGAAACACTCATAAAACCATAACCATGCCGCGCATCCTCACTCTCCTTAAAAGAACGGCCATCTTCCTCTGCTATGTGATGGCCGTGCTCCTTGCTATGCATATCTCTGGGCGCCTTACCGCCTGGTATTGGATCAAATGCGACATAGCCTCTGCCGGCGCTTTCTTTGGTCTCTTATATTTTAGGTTGCCCTTCCGCCTCCTCACCATGATTGTCGCCTGCACCGCCGTCTATCTCTTATTTAGAAAGCGTTTTCGTCATCCCTATCTGCTCCATGTCCTCACCTTAGCACTCATCGTCACGTTTTTCTTCGCTCAAAATCTATGGAATGGCATGGACTATCACGTTATTAACCATTTTTGTGTTAACGGCCTCCCCTTTAGCCAAGGAGAGTACTACTACCCAGGATGCGAGGGTAATGGTTGCTCCATTGATAAATTCCTCCTCGATTTCCGCTATTGGCCATAACGCTTTACCACCCCTCCCATCTGCGATACTATACAATTACGTAAAATAACAAATGGTGCGCCCATGAAACAATACAAAGTCATTCTCTATCGCGAGAAAATTTTGGGCTCCTTATTGCTCGGCGCTTCAAAAATAAATCCGGTCCGTTTCACCGAATTCTTAAATGCCAATGCGCAAGAAGGCTGGCAGGTCGTCACCATGGAAAAAGATATCCAACGCTTATTCTTCTTTTTTCGCCGCGAGGCCTATGTCGTCATCCTAGAAAAAGAAAGGTCTGCAGCATGAAATGGCTTTATATCTTCTTCTCCGCCGTTGTGCTTTTCGCCACCGTGCTGATACTCGATCAGATCTGGTTTAACATCGTTGATGGCAAAACCTTTTGGAAACTCCTCATCACAGATGGCATTATCGGCGGCCTGGCCCTGGCCGTCTACCTCCTGCGTAGTGAGTTCATCGAAGATAGAAAGATGAAAAAAGATAAATTCGTGGATTAAGCACACATGAAGCCATTCATTAAAGAACATCTTTTTCTCATCGCCGCCATCGTACTGCCGGCAGCATTACTCACCGCCGTATTCTTCATCGGCTATAGCTCCAAGCTAAGTGTGCCACCGCCGCAATACGATTTTCTATACTTCACAGATTACTTTAATTCCACAGGCAGAACTGGCGAAGCGAACGGCTATCGTATGAGTGTAAGAAAAGGAACATTAACACTGGAAGTGCGCAAGCCGGAAAATAACCGTAGCTACCAACCACTTCCACGGTTATTACGCTACACTGCACATAATGATTCCATACAAGAAATTCGCATCGACTACCCTGAATCAACGGATGAATGGCAAGCAGTACCCCTTCCCGAAACCGATAATATGCAGCTGATCACTAGCTACACCGCCCCAGATGGCTACACCTTTAAAATGCCAGAATACCGAGGCGGAGGAATTTCTAGCCTATTCTTCATCCGCAGAAATCGGTCTGCACCCATCATATTCAAAGACGGCAATAGAATAATCATACCACAGCTGGGTGGCTCCCAAAGCCTCTATAACACCGCCTTTGTCGGCTGGATAAAGAAGTAACCTATGTCATCTCCCAAACAAGAGGCGCTCCGAGATATCGTCGAAATCGCCAAGCGGCACCAGATCACCGGCAAAGAAATCTCTCAAGCCCTCAACAATCTAGAAAAACAATCACATCACACATTGCTAAAACTTACCCTCACCTATATCGGTGGGCTGCTCATTTTCTTGGGTATTGCTGTCTATGTGGGTATGTTCTGGGATCAAATGAACAGCGCTACACGTATTCTAGCGACGTTGGGCATCGGCTTTGTTGCATATATCTTAGGTGTTATAGCCCTTTATGATCCACGCTACGAGAAAGCATCCTCGCCATTAATCCTCACCTCAGCAGCCATCCAACCCACTGGTATTTTTGTACTATTTTCTGAGACATTCTATGGCTTCGGCGGGCACATAGACGGCTTGATCGTGTTCTTACTTATGTTCATCCAGCAATTCTGCACCTTCTTGGCAAAACGAAAAACTCTCTTGCTATTCACTTCTATCGCCTTTGCTACACTCTTTATAGTAGAGTTTTTTGATTTTGTGAGGCTCAATGAAACATATAACATAACACTCGTCGGGCTATTGCTCTTCATCGCCGCAATATTTGTACAGCACTCCCCATATTACCGCATTGCCAGCCTCGGATATTTTTTCGGAGGCAGTTTCATGATGGTGGGCCTATACGAACTTCTCCATAAAGAGGGATATTGGTTTTATCTCTATCTTATCCCAGCGTTTGCGTTGGTTTACATAAGCACCTTACTCCGCAGCGCTGTTATCCTGTTCGTAGGCGGCATCTCCGCCTTCGCATTCACTTGCTATATCACCAAAAAATATTTTGTTGATTCAATCGGTTGGCCATTGTCGCTCGTCATGCTAGGCATCATATTACTGCTCATCAGCAGTTATGCCTTCAGGCTCAAACAACAATTCAAATAAAGAAAAAAGAAACCTTAGGTGATGGCATCCTCCCCAAGAAACCATCACCCGCGCCACCTAAGTGGCTAGAAGAAGTGTGTATTAACTAATGTCGCGTGTTGCTTGTAGTCCGCGATCGCGATGCCCTTGTTGAGCCATACATTGGTTAAACACACGCATCCAATCTGCATCCGATCCTTTCACGATACCGCCCCAAGAATCCATTCCACTTGAAGCTGCTTCATCCGCCACAGCGGTGCATCGTGTATAATCGGAACCATATTGGCTCTGCTGCCAATCGGCTTGCGCCTGTGCGCTCACAAAAAGCGCTACACCAAAAACAATACTCGCTACTGCTTTTTTCATGGTATATATTCCCCTAGTTAACGATTAAAAGTGGTCTCAAACGCTACTTATTAACTCACCAGTTTACTCGTTGCGTTCTTATCTGTCGTTATACGGATCTACAGACCAATTGCAACTATTATTTTATAATTTTAAAAATATAGAAATATGGTGAAAAATGAGTATATTAGACGGAACACCGCGGGTTTTAGGGAAAAATTTTTTATTGCGGTGGACAAAACCTTTGGAAATCTCAGCATTAAATCAATGAAAATACGGCAAACCGATGCATAATTATCACGAAACACCAAGCAGAGCCTCCTCATGGACCTATTCACAGCCTTAGGCCTCCTTCTTGCTATTGGTCTTGGCATGGGCTGCGGCAGTTACGCCACTATGCCATATTATCGCCTTCCCACGGGCGAACCCTGCGCTGGACGCTGGTTTGGCAAGCGCTCACACTGCACTGCCTGCGGACATAAACTCCGCACCATCGATCTCTTCCCTGTCTTTAACTGGCTGCTCACCTCTGGCAAATGCCATTTCTGCGGACACCGCATCAACCCCACCTATTTCTTCATTGAATTCAGCTGCATGCTGTTCTCCGCCCTGCTGTATCTCCAATTCGGCTTCACCGACACTTATCTCCTCAGCATGGGCATGATGGTCTGTCTCGTCATCCTCACCGCCACTGATTATTCTTACCGCATGATGCCCAATGCCGTCTTACTGGTATTGCTCATGTTCGGCCTGCTGCACCGCGCCCTGCTCGATGACACCCTGTTTCATATGGTACAAAGCACCGCGCTCGCCATCCTCATCGGCCTTGCGTATCGCGATCTGTATAAGAAAATCACACGAACCCCCATCACCAACTACGCCTATCTCAAGCTCATCGCCATCGCCGGCATCTGGTTCCCCTACCCCACCTTCTTCACCTTCCTTGTAAGCGCTATCCTGCTCACCTGCACCCTCCACCTCTTCCGCCACTGGCGCGACACTACCACCCACCCACGCTTCGGCATCGCGTTCACCGCGCCAATGCTCTGGCACGCCTTCTTCCCCACCTATCTTTGGGAACAACTGCAGAAACTAGCAGGAGTGTGAGGAGGATTTTCCATACCAGTCCCCTTCTTGTCATCCTGAACTTGTTTCAGGATCCACTTATCAATTTATACAGCTGTTGTAGATGCGCGGTGGATGCTGAAATAAATTCAGCATGACAAAACGGAATAAACCAATACCCATTAACGAATAACGATTAACCACCTCACCCCTTGCCGATATAAATCGGCGCGTGGGAATCCTCTGCTGCCAGCGCCTCCCGTTCTTGAATCACATAATCGATCGCTTCTTTGAAATACCCTGCCTCGCCGGTATCCACCAGCAGCTTCTGCAAATCAAGCCCAGTGATGGCCTCACCGAGCGCTGCGCGCGCCGCCTTATCCTCCGCCAGCCTCACCACTATCTCCACAAATGCCTCAGCGTTCTCAGCAATCAGCTCCTCTAAGCCCAGCCGGCGCATCAGTGCAGCGCCAAACCGGCTCGGCGCATACTCACCCGGCAGCACCACCATCGGAATACGGCACAAAAACGCATCAATCACGCGGTTATACCCACCAAACGGGGTGGAATCGATCGCCAGATGGCAGCGCGCAAAATGCCCCATATATTCCTCATAATCACATCTCGTCACGAAGGTAAAACTTCCCTCCGGCAGTACCTCGGCCAACTCCTGCTCACACACCACATCGAGCAAATTGCGATCATCCATTCCAATCAAATGAAAATGCACCTTCTGCGCACTCTTCTCATAAATACGCTTTAGCAAACCAAGATGCGGGTAATTCGTCTTCCCATTGCCCCAAGAACACGCGATATGCACCACCGCGTCATCCTTCTTCTCTTCCGGCGGCGTGTAATCGGCGATCACTGGTGTCGCCGCCAAGCCCGGGATATATACCAACCGCTCCGAATAATTCGCCTCCGCTACTTCGGCTTTCTCCACTTCCTCTGACACAATAAAATAATCCATATGCCGCGCCTGCGTCGTCACCGGGTTGCCATAACACGTGATCTGAATCGGCGCCAAGCGATGATTCGCCATCACCACCGCGCTCATCTCCTGCCCTACATCGGTATAAATAAACGTACCAATCCCCTTATCCAACAGCCCTTGCAGCTGCGCACTCGTCGGCAGTACCTGCTTCTCCTGCCCCGTCAGATACAGCACCTCGTCAAATAACTCCCTATCCTGCTTATCTTCGAGCTCCGCTATCTCAAGCAAACTCACCAGCGTCAGGCGATAATGGCCTTTCAGCGAATAAAGCAGCGGTGCCAGCGCCTTATAGGTCGCATGCCCTTTGCGAAAGGTATGGCTAATCACCGCCACCTGCCCAAAATCGATCTGCTCCGCCGGCAGCGGCGTAATCGTATAGCGTGAGGCCTTCACAATCGCATCACTCACCGCCTTTTTCACCGCCACATCCTGCTCCGGCGCCGTATAGGCCGGCGTGGCTAGGAAACTCGTCTCAATAAACGTCCCATCCGGTTTTAACGGCGGCACCCAATGCTCCGCCAGCACTTCCGGACGCAAAAACGAACGCAGCTTTTCATAATGATGTTCGGTAATCTGTGACTTACGCCCAAAGGTCACCGCCACACTCCACCAATACGAGGCCAAAAGCGCATTGCCCTTAAAGAACACCTCCATATCAAAATCGATCTGATTGCGATGCGAATACAGCGTCAGCACCTTCACCGCATTATTCGGGTGCTTCACCACCTCCTGCAGCACCACATCGGTGGTCTTAAACGGTGTGACCGCCACCATATTCGACAACACCATCGATTTGGAAATAAACCCTACCGCATATTTATCCGTAATCTGATAATCCGGCTTGCTAAACACCGTGAACAACACTTTCACATACCGCTCAAAGAAGCTGTAATGCGCCGCCTCGGCCTTGCCGCCCAAACTATGCTGAAACGCGTATAAAATCTCCAGCAACGCGTAAGAGAGCTCCTCATGCTTCCCCTGTTCATATAAGGAAAGCATATGCTGCACATCCAGCGTTAACGAAAGTGGTGTGGGTTGTTGTGACACGGCCGCATCAGACATCCTCCCTTCTCCCGCAAATCTTAGGCGTTGTCAAGGGCGGCATGGCGGCCCCACACCCGCCAGCAATAACTACGGGCGAAAATCGTCTAGCACTTCTCGCTCTAGAATCTGTCGAATCAATTTCTGATATGGCATAGAGCGTTTCTTCGCACGTTGTTTCAGCGCCTCAAGCAACAACCCGGAAAGCCGTAAATTCACCTTCTCATCTTTCGGCAAAAATTCGAAACTAGTCGGGTGAAAATTGCCCTCATGCAGATAATCACTGATATCCTGTTCCAAAAACGTTTCCGCTGCAGTGTCACTGTTTAATGGTGGGAGCGATTTTTTCATATTTCTCTACCTCCTTTTTATGCATATACCGCGCGCTTATGGGACGAATGCGCAAATCGCGCAGTGTAAACGCTACAATCATCGGCCGATCATTGGGCGCCCTACCAACCGCCAGATACCGCTGTTCTTCGCTAGAATGCTTACTATCCGGCGCAATGAAAATTTGTTTTTGTTTAAAAAAAGCCTCAATCGCCTTAGTAGAAATCCCATGCTTTTGGCACTTCTTTTCATTCCCCGCATCCCAATCAAATCCCAGTATAGGTATCTTATCAAGCATAGCATATGTAAATACATTTGTCCATACAAACGCGCCCCAAGACCCCGTCCCTTTTACTATCAAGCCCTAAAGGGCCTGATTCGCGAAGCCCGCAGCGAAGCACACCGTTTCGCACGCTACTTCATGGCTTACTCCCTTCGCCGCGCTGTAGCTAAATTTTTGGTACATCCAAAATTTAGCGAAAGCGAGTGGTGGGCCCGGAGGGATTTGAACCCCCGACCAAGGCGTTATGAGCGCCCTGCTCTAACCACTGAGCTACAGGCCCATCCATGGCATGGCTATAGCAAGCCCCATTACCAAGCGCAAATGAAAATACAAAATGATGGATTTTGTTACACTATTTCGAAGGCGCGGTAGCGTCCGCCTCACGATCACCAAACCTTCCAACAAAATTTGCCGTCACTCCAACTGCCTTATCAATACCAGCTATAATAGTGGATACCGATTCCCTAACACCACGTGGCAGCCTAGATAAGAGTGCATCCTTCGCTGCATTAAACTCCTGCTCTCCTCTGGTAATGCCACCTTTTCCTTCTTGTCCCATAAATTCCGTACCACGGCGCGAGAAATATGCCACCGTTCCTAATACATTACCCTTATCTGGGTAGGGAACATATTTAGCCCTTGGAATACCACCGCTGGGCAAAATATCGCCCATTCCTAATAACGTTGCAGAATCAACTTGCGTAAAATTACTGCGCTCTTCTTCCATAATCTGTGCGGCTAATCTCAAGCTTTCTTCATTATGCGTTGCAACAGTAATAAGGCCAAATCGCCCAGATTTATAAAGCCTCTCGAACGCTGCACCATAGGTATTATCCGTATTTTCCTTGCTCGCACCATCATAATGAGGGTCATCTTCCGGCCCACTATGCCATATCTTACCTTTTTCACGATCCTCACCAATATACGCACCACGAACCAACTTAACACCGAGGCGCTTACCTAAATCCGGCCTGTCTTCGGTCATTGCCAAAAGTTCACCTACCCTCTCTACAGTGTCTTTTAAATATGCCTGCACCGTCACATTAAGCGCATGCCCTTCCTCCAAAGCGTCAAAACATACTTTCCTTATTATCGCGTTTATATAGGTCTGCTCAGCATCAATATATACACTAACCCCGTTTTCCTTCGCATGGGCTAACAGCGCATTAACCGTATCCTGTATCTCTCCCAGCACCTTTTTCTCCCCATCATCCAACGTAGCTCCATCAAAATTCTTCTCCAACTTCTTAGATATTTTTTCCATATCTTCAAATGGCATTAACGTTGAAAGTTTTACAGCTAGGGAAACATTACCATCATCAACAGACGAGAAACGCGCCTTTAGCTCCTTACATGCTTCAATAGCCTTTTGATATTCATCCCTCACCGCATCAAAAACCTCTTGTGTAGGGGTATCATTGCCTTCAGGCGCAGCGTAATCCAGAATAACTCCTATTTTTTTGCTGAGGAGCTTCTCTGCCGTCTTTTTCGTCTCGTCAATACCAACGCCACCAAAAAAGATCTTTATGGCCGTATGTTTAAGAGCAAATTCAAGAAAATTATTAACAATGGAATTATCCCATGAGGCGGCTTTATCAAGCATGGGCAGCAGTACATTATTTAAAAACCCCGTTTTCATCGAACCAAACATGGCAAGCTTACCTACCAGCTCAATTGTCGACACATCATCATATGGTGTCACTTCCGGTGTTTTCATATAAACAACACGCGTTACATTATAGATATTCTGATGTCTTAAGGTCCCCAGCTATAGCCGGTGCTGCCCCAAAACGGAATGCCGTTATTGCCGCTTAAACCCTGTGCACCAAACGGAACATCTGGGTCATCATTATCAAAGGGCGCACGGTTAAACGCTACGCCAAATGGCGGATCCTCAGTTTTAGGAAAAGTCGGCCAACCAGGAATCGGCAAGCCATTCCAGGTAGGGGGCGCAAAACCATTGCGCACCACATTCCGCTGGTTACGCAAATCCCCAAATACCGACCCACGGAAGCTAGGATCCACCTCATTAAAGAACGTACCCGCCGCCAATGTCCTCTTCACGTGGTGACGACAATAGTTAAACGCATCCTGCCACACCTTAAAATACGTATCGTTATCTACTAATTTACGATCCTGCTTAAAGCTATAAAAGGACTTATACCAATCGTTACCATACGTGGTTAGTCCACTTTCACAGCCATCTTTCCACCCTTGCTGATATTCCGGTGGACCTTCCGGAACATTACTCAAAAGTGCCGGTGTCGGACTATGGCACGCCGTCACAAAAAATAGTGCCACTACCCATAATAACGATATGTGTCGTGCTACACTCATTGTAGACTCCTTACCCAGTTCTCTGCATACCAACGGCAATAGGTATATGCATCACGCCATGCACGGTAATACGCAGGGTTCTTTAACAAGTTCAGATCCTGCTTGAAGGTATAAGCAAATTTATAACGATCATTACCATAAACGCCCATACCCGTATCGCAGCCGTCTTCCCAACCTTTTCTAAACTCCGGTGGGCCATCAGGTGTTTCACCCAACCCCCACGGCCGTGGTTGATAAATCTCTTCAGATATCTGTGCACAGCCAATAACCGCAAGACACATAGCCAACACAAATAAGATACGACATTGCCTCACAAGAACCTCCGGAAGTTCCATTGACTCGTATAGCGCTGACAATAGTCAAACGCGTCTTTCCACCCTTTATAATAGATACGATTCTGCGCTAGCGTCGCATCCTGCTTAAACTCATAGAAATACTTGTAATAGTGATTAGCCGAACCTGAGGTGCCACTCTCGCACCCATCCTGCCATCCTTGAATATAGAGCGGGGGATATTCACGCTCATCCATATCTTTCGGCCCTTCAAAACGCCATGCTTGCCACGGAGGTCCTGAACGGCACCCCGCCAGTAATACCACCATACATACCATAATTATCCATTTCGTGCGCATCTTTTTCTCCTAAATGCCCAATTTGCGCGAACTTTCCATATAAAGCGTGCAATACAAAAAGGCGTCTTTCCACACCTGGTAATACACCTTGTTGTTCTGTAACACCGGATCACGCTTCAGCTTGTGTACTTTCAAGAACTTCTCTACCTGTCCACCATAAGCAGAAAGGCCACTTTCACAGCCATCTCTCCACCCCTGCTGATACTCAGGCGGCCCAGCAGGCGGCTCCAAATTCATCGAATACGGCACAAAGAATCCACGTACGGAATTCTCCGCGCACCCCATAAGCAACATCATGCTTACCATTGTCACTACCACTATTTTCACCGTACCTACTCCTTATCTATAGTGGGTCATCATCCACGTAATACGTGCAATAAATAATCCCTGTACGAAATCCCTTATAATAATCCGGGCTTTCAATACCGCGCAGCGCGTCATAATTAAATGTGTTCAATCGGTTAAATCCTGAGCCAATCGAGGCCACCTGTGTTTGGCAGCCATGGCGAAATCCTACGCTATATTCATCATCCCCCTCTGGCAAATTGCTCATAAATAGAGGTTTAGATACAATAGAGGAGGTAAAAGAATCCGAACCAGCACCGGCACAGCTGGTAACCGCCAATAACACTGCTATGATGAAGATTTTTCCCACGATAAAACCTCTTCTATTTATAATGGCTATTATACCATAGAAAAGGTTAACAAATTGTTAAGATTTATGACATTTTGTTAAAATTTTAGAAAAAATACAAAAAACTTTCCCTCATGAATATTGCCCTTAAGATTCAACTACTTAACAGCAATTCATTCATGCATATACCCCGTTTTTTCTAGCCGCAATGGTGTGTTTTCTGCATCCAATACCTGCACACCCGCGTCCTTCTCAATCTGCCCAATCGGCGTAATCGCTACATCATGTGCTTTACCCACCTCCACTACCTCCTCTAAGCGCGCCTTAGGCACTGTAAAACACAACTCATAGTCATCTCCTCCGGTTAAAATCCCCTCCCACAGATCCGCATCATGCTCCACCAAGGTCTGTGCTGCCTCAGAAAGCGGTATTTTCTCCTGATATATCACCGCCCCCACGCCTGAACACGCCGTGATATGCCCTAAATCCGCCACCAATCCATCGGAAATGTCCACTGCCGCCGTCGCCATCCCGGTCAACGCCGCCCCAATATCAACCCTGGGTTGCGGAATATGGTAACGTGACAACAAATACTCGCGTATGGGTTGTG
>JANQQO010000203.1 GCA_028289305.1 Rickettsiales bacterium
CGCTGGATACAATGGAGGCGCTGGCGGCTCAAATTCTTCCAGAAGGCATTAATTACGAATGGACCGAGTTGGCCCTGCAACAAAAAACCGCCGGTAACACTGCGGTACTCGCATTTATTCTCGCGGTTGTATTTGTATTTCTAGTGCTGGCCGCGCAATATGAAAGCCTTATTCTGCCAATGGCGGTTGTGCTTATCGTACCAATGTGCCTGCTTTCAGCGATCACGGGTATTGCGCTGGCAGGAATGGACAACAACATCCTCACCCAAATCGGCTTAATTATATTAGTGGCATTGGCGAGTAAGAATGCCATCCTTATTGTCGAATTTGCCAAAGAGCTAGAACAAGAAGGCAAGGATGTTTATTCTGCTGCATCTGAAGCAGCCAAACTTCGCTTGCGCCCAATTCTAATGACCTCGTTCTCGTTCATCTTGGGTGTATTGCCATTAGTGTTGGCTTCCGGGCCAGGCGCAGAGATGCGTCAAGCGCTCGGCATGGCGGTGTTTAGCGGCATGCTGGGTGTTACCTTCTTTGGCCTTATCTTCACACCGATCTTCTATGTATTGTGCCGCAAACTAGGAAATCTGTTTATCCCGTCAAAACAGACTTCCGCGCCGCCTAATACACCTGAGACACCGCTATAAATAAAAAATGATTTTAGCATTCTTCGTGCTACTATCTCCCCGTTATGCACTCTCTTTTATCTCCTTCTCCTGAACACATCCCTCTGGCAGAGCGGTTGCGACCAAAGACACTCGCTGAAGTGATCGGCCAGGAAGCCGTCATAGGAACAGAGGGCGTGATCGGCAGGATGGCCACGTCAGGAAAATTTTCTTCGATGATATTATGGGGCCCGCCAGGCTGCGGTAAAACAACCATTGCCAGACTCGTGGCGGAGGCAAGCGGGTGTGAGCAGGTCAATGTTTCAGCAGTCACTTCTGGCGTAGCTGAGCTAAAAAAGATTTTTGAGCAAGCAAAGACGTTGCATCAAGATGGCAGACAAACCCTGCTCTTCGTCGATGAAATCCACCGTTTCAACCGCGCCCAGCAAGATGCATTTCTTCCCTTTGTTGAAGATGGCACCATCCTCCTGGTGGGGGCAACCACCGAAAACCCGTCCTTTGAGCTCAATGGTGCATTGCTCTCACGCTGTCGTGTAGTGGTACTAGATCGCTTGCGCACAGAACACTTAGAAGAGTTGATCACCCGCGCAGAAGCACATGAAGATAAGAAACTGCCGCTCACCGAAGATGCACGCACATTGCTATGCCGCATGGCCGATGGGGATGGGCGCTACGTACTCAATCTGTGTGAAGAATTATTTGTTGCACACCCTAAGGAACCCGTTACGGCAGAAGCCCTGCCAGATTTCTTGCAACAGCGTGCCGCGCTCTATGATAAATCGCAAGAAAGCCATTATAACCTCATCAGCGCGCTGCATAAATCGCTGCGTGGCTCAGACGTTGACGCCGCACTTTACTGGTTCGCAAGGATGCTGGTAGGCGGTGAAGATCCGCGCTATATCGGCCGCCGGCTCGTCCGCTTTGCTTCGGAAGATGTAGGCATGGCCGATCCCCAGGCTCTGCTGCAGGCAGAAGCCGGCGTTGCCACCTATGAGCGGCTTGGTTCTCCCGAAGGCGAATTGGCAATCGCTCAGTCTGTTGTATATCTCGCCACCGCGCCCAAATCCAACGCGCTGTATACGGCGTTTAAATCGGTAATAAAGGATGCGAAGGAAACCGGCTCCTTAATGCCACCAAAGCACATACTCAATGCCCCCACTAAACTCATGAAAGACCTTGGATATGGCAAGGACTACGCCTATGACCACAATACGGAACGCGGCTTTTCCGGCCAGAATTACTTCCCGGAAGAAATCGAGCGCCGGCAATATTATCACCCTGCAGAACGCGGATTTGAAAGGGAGATAAAAAAACGCCTCGACTACTGGGAAAAACTAAGGGAACAGGCAGCAGACCAGGAAACTCAGGGTTAGCAAGCTTTTCTCACGGCATCCATAAAGATTGTTTGCACCATGGCTCGGGGACGATAAGCGTTCCTTCTAGGGGGGCGCTATCAGCACCTAAAAAAGTGGATTGCCATCCACCCTTCCAAATATCCGGTAATGAATAGGGTGGAAGCACGCTATCTTCTTGCGCAAAACCAAAACGGCAATAATAGGCTGGATCACCTAATACATACACATATTCGGCGTCTAGCGCCTTCAAGCGGTTAAACCCTGCATGAATGAGGGCGCTGCCAATCCCTTTCTTTTGCTTTTCTGGGAAAACACAAAGCGGTCCTAACAATGCTAGCGGCTGGTTAAAATCGGCAAGATGGCACGCTGTAAAAAGTATATGACCAATAGGCGTGCCATTATCTTCTGCGGTCAATGCAAGGGCGGGAGGTTTTAGATCCAGCAATTCTTGAACGAGCGGAAACAGCTCTTCGTCAGGAAATGCATTAGCATAAAGTGATTCAAGTCCAGACAAGTCATCAACGTGCGTATCACGGATATGTGTAGGGCTGTTTGTTGCCATGATGGGAGATTGGTTGCGGGGGGAGGATTTGAACCTCCGACCTTCAGGTTATGAGGCCGAATCAAACAAAAACCTGCAAAAAATATAAACTCATTACAACAACAAAATCAAATGGATGGTGCAAATAGCTTTATGGTTATTTTATGTTAATAATTGTTGTTTCTTGCTATTAATTGCCCCAAGAGTGTCCCGCCGCAGTCTGACTAATTACAAACACGAGTAGCACCTTTCCCGTAGCACGTTTTTCCATTCGAATTAGAGTAAAATCCAGTGTTGGGATTATAATTCCAAAAATTTCCGTTACTATCTCTACCACTCATTCTGCCATCGCGTTGGATCCGAGTATTCCAGTTACTACCAGTACGAGAGTTAAAGCCATCAACTGTTGCACCACCATAGGCATTTGGCCTTACATTGTAGCTATTACCGGTACGGTAGTCATATTCGCGTGTTTGCGCCGAGGCAGAATTAAAGGTGGCCGTTAAGCAAAGGATGGCCGTTGCAGTTAAAATTTTCTTCATTTTAGGTTCCTCCTTACATTAAGTAGTTAATTAGTGATGAAGACAAAACAATAAAACTCCCTAGTAATTTTCACATTTCATAAAAAACATTTTTGATGTTGCCTGAGGCACATCAGGGTTGGCTTTTCCGGCTGCCTCCATTAGTGGGCTGCCAAGATAATACTGTTGCTCTCCAAAATACCCGATACCTAGCCTAGCTTGGGATATATCGTGTATAGCTCTATCTCTCTTTCAAACGGCAGCACAACACTTAAAATGTTATCAGACTCAAGTGCAACAAACCCGTTCCATTCAATACCTTTATCTGTGGTATTTTTTCTGCTGTTGCGCGAGAAAGTGATTTTTGCATAGCCACTATCTGAATCCACCTCGAATATGGTATAACTATTTGATATAGAGTCATTTTCTTCGGTCAGTATGCCGTTGTTGTAGTCATACCTTTTTCCCTTTTCCGTATAACAACTGTATCTGGCAGCGCTTGTAGACGAAGCAACAAACAGCAGCACAAGAAAAATACTAAATCTAAAAGGGATAAGTGAGTATAACATATCTAGTTTTAATAGCTGCAAGCTCCATATTGAATACTATAGTATCGTATCCTTTTTTATAAAAAACGTCAATATCTCTCTAAATGAGAGATATAAAAACAGAAAAGTCCGTTAGAGCCCTGGTGACAATATTTATAGAACTTAGAAAAACAAAAGGGTTGTCTCAGGAAAAATTAGCACATAAGGTGGGCATTCATCGAACAGCAGTAAGTCTGATTGAAAGAGGTGAACGCACCCCTACCATCGCTACCTGTATGAGGATAGCAAAGGCGCTGGATGCCAGATTGAGTGATCTGCTGTGCAGGGTAGAATAGATAGAGTGGTAAGTAGGGCCTGGCTATAAATAATCTTCCAATAATTCGCCTGCCTTTTCATACGTCATTGCGTTGCCTTTCTCGATAAGTATGAGAAATTTTTTACATAATTTTTTGTACCTTCTCTTGTGCATCCCTTTTGGCCTAGGGTAGGGGTGCGCCAAATAAATAGGTTTTTTTATTACCCGCTAGTTGTGCCTGAATTTTCTTTAACTTAGTGATAATTCGTAATGGCTCCGACTCGTATTGGCTCTTATATGCGAGTTTATAGCATTTTCTGCACGCCACGCTATGGTCAAGATAAAGCGCTCCAGTGCGGCGTTTGCATCTAGGGCATTCAAACCATAAACGAATACCGCCATAATGAGGGTGCGTAATGCAAAAATTTACAGTGCTAGAATATTTGATTTTTTTTGCATCTGAGTAGTAGTAAAAGATAATAGACGGCGTCTCATAAAAAAGGGTTTTAGTGCTAAATTCTAGTCTAGCCACCTCTTCTCCTTGACACTGCCAGCTGACGTTGCCTGACTTTATTTGCCCTGACACCAGGAATCCTTCTTGTCTCAGGTAGGAAATATTAATAACCCTGTAATCCTCACTTAATGCCTTCTTAGGCCGTCTATTCCAATTTCCTGAACCGGGGCCACCCATTACAATCTCACGGAGTAGTAATTGCTATATTTTCCCGAAATAAATAACCAAATGCGTTTAGCACGATCTAGGGTCCTATTCCAGCTGCTCTCTCTTCCCCCGTGCCTACCATAATATATAAAGGTGTTTACCAAGGTGAACCTTTAAAAACGCTCTAAATACAATACACCATTTTTTTGACCAAGGAGATATCAGCGACAAAAGTACACAAAAGTGCACTTGAAAAGTTCACTTTTTAAACATCAAAAAAAATTCCTTGAGTAACGCCATTTCCTTTTGATTAAATCGCCGCCAGTCATTGGGCGGCTCTGTAAAAAAAGTCTTGCCATCAACGACTTCTTTCACGGGCAAAAACGTTATTGTGTAGATGTTCGCATGATTTATGGGGCCCCACTTGGCGCCGTATTCAACGCGTAGAAGACCACGTTTCTCAGCTTCTTGGATGGTGCGGTGAATAAATCTTCGTCCGATCCCATACTCCTGTAGTTGGTTATAAGGCGCTAGCAGATTGCCGTTTTCTGTACCAGCGTGACTCAGGTGTTCCATTATCAAGACATCTATTAAACGTCGGCAATTTATGGATTGAGTGCGCCACGCCAGCGAATGAAGCAGTTCAAGCCTTAAGGGGGCAAACGCCCCCTCTATCTTGGAGGCTTTCTTTATATCGCTATACAGTTTTCCTTTGGGCATAGTTTTAGGATTGGGCGAGGCAGATATGCTCCGCCCATATTTAGGTTGAAATTTTTGAGGATTTAGCTAGTTTTTGCTTTCATCAATGCTTTTGATGAATCCTTGGGGGAGGGGTTGCAGCCCCTCCTCTTCCCGCCTTTTGGTAGCAATCCTAGCCTTCTCCCGCCACTCCGCATTTAGGCGATATTTACTAGGGTAACACGTTCTTCCATCGCGGTCTTGAGCGGGAAATATGATGCGCTCGATCGGCCAGCCCTGTGCAACCAGGTCGCGCTTCTCAGCGGGTATATGGTTGGCGCCAACGATAGGCTCGAGCTCACGTACACCAATGCCTTCATCGCCCGCGTCAACAAGCGCCTGAATAAACCTATCCTGACGCGGCGTTTTAATTAGGGGTAAGTTATTTTGCATTTTCCCCTCCATTTTGTTTAGCGACCCACTCGAAGAACTTGACCTCATCTATAAGAATTCGGCGCCCAATGCGCTTAATGACTCTGTTAAAGCCATTTGTGTCGGCGTGGAATACCAGATACCGAAGGCCACCAATCGGAGGGTGAGGGTGGTAGTCCGGCCATTTGGTGAGTGGGATTAAACGGTGTTTATTGTTTGTCATTAGATGCTCCTTATTAAGGTACAAAATTCAGCGTTATTGCTGAACAAGGAGCACTAAATCTTAGAAAGCAGTGTGAGAATAGACGCCGTAATTATGTTGGCGTTTTGATTAATTTTGCTAGGCTGTGGTGATTAGTGTGCACTGATTTTCTTGGGCCGGCCAGATTGTTTCCACGAAGGGTTGGTTTTTGTTGCTGCCCGATCCCAGGCTCTATCAAATGCTCTGTGAGAAAGGTTTTTAAATTTTTTGAGCGCCTCATCGCGGTATTCTTTCTTTGCTTTTTGTTTGGCGCCATTCATAAGCAAAGCAAGCCATTCCTCGCACGCAGTTTCGGCTTTGATAGTTGCCTGGATATTGTCACTCCCTTTATTTGATCGCATTGGCTTACGCGCGTTGATTTTGGCGATTAGCTTGCCGGGTAAAGGTATATTTTCTTCCTCAAGCAGTTGCACCAGCTCACTGACAGGGATTCTAGCATATCTGCTAAACTTACTACTTTTAAATAATATTGACCGCACCCTCTTTGCAGTATGATATGTGTCCTCACGTTCTAACGTATTAACTATTTCAGAGGGCAGGGGGGGCTTGCTCTCCACAATCAAAGTAACGAGCTCATCAAATGTCCATCCGTCTTGTTTGGCCCAATACTCATAATTGAAATATTCTAGCACCTCATCCGGAATCACTATGTCTTGAGTTTGTGCCCATTCTACAAAATCCCTAGGGGTTGTATAATACTCATTTGGGCCATGACCCTCTCCATCACAAAAGCGTACTATTAGCAACTCGCCGCGCCTAATTGCCTTTAAGGCCATTTTGTAGGTCCTGGAATTTATATTGTCTAGTAGTGGGCCATTAGAGAAGACGATAAAGAGTATCTCATCATTAATAACTGCCACAGCCTCATTTAACTCCCATTCTGCCTGCGTTATCCAGTGACCGGCACTCATTTCGTCATGTATCGTTTCATCATATAATGTCACCCAAATATCCTCTTATTCATATTTTCGACGACAGCGCTGGTATGTTTTTCGCTCAGATGCGCATAGCGCTTCACCATTTGCAGCGTTTTGTGGCCTAATATTTCTGCTATTTCGACGAGCGATGCCCCATTCATTGCCAGGTAGGATGCTGCGCTATGGCGTAAATCGTGGAAGCGAAAATCCTCTATTTCAGCGCGCTTGAGTGCAGTTTCCCAGGCGCTACGTATATCAATGGGTTTTCCTGTTTTAGTGCTGGCAAACACAAGGGCATTACGAATCTGCCTGACCTGTGCGTGCTTACGCATTAGCTCATATGCTAGCCCTTTAAGGGGCAGCGAGCGCCTTTCTCCATTTTTGGTGTTGTGGACGGTAATCAAGCCGCGTTTGAAATCTATGTCGTCCCAGCGTAGCTGTAGGATTTCATTTTTTCGTGCTCCCGTGCTTAACGCCAATATTACAATAAGGTAAAGAAGAGGGTTCTCGCTCTCTTTACAGGCCTCTAGAAGACGATAACGCTCGTCATCATCTAAAAATCTGACACGTCCACGAGGTTCTTTAAGCTTGGTAATTCTTCGTACCGGGTTCTGTTCGATCCATTCCCATTCCTGGACGGCAACTGTAAAGACGTGCCCAAGTGCGGTAGTATAACGGTTGGCTGTAGAGGGGCTTATGCTTTTACCATAGTCGTTTATTCTTCCAATCAGGCTGTTTCGGTGCTCAGAAATAAGCGCAGGGGTGACATCGGCTAGGACATAACTCCCTATGCACTCTTTCCAGTATTTTAGATAATGTTGCTGATTCGCGGTGCTACTTTCCCGCAATTCCAGAACCTCTTTGGTATATTTATTAATTAGCTCGGCAAGAGTGTGCTTTTTTGCCTTGGTAGTACGAAAGTGCCGCCCCTCCCGTATTGCAGCTTCTGTCTGCTGCGCCCATATACCAGCATCTGTTTTGCGCTTGAAGGTGGCAGACTGAACAGGAAAGCCTTTCAAACGGACTTTTACCCGATATGAAATATCACCGCCCTTGGATATTCTCTTCTCAATATTCGCCATAGCGATAAACTAGAAGAAAGTAGGATAAATGGCAACATATTACAGCACTTCAGTGAAAAATACTTAGGAAAGAAAAGAATATTAACTTATTTAACAGCAAATTAGGCTAGCACTCTGTTATTTGTGGGGCTTTTATGGGGCAATAATTTTTGAAAAGAATGTTTTTTTGCGTTATGTGTGGGTAAAGAGGTGGTACCTGCCGCCCCGAAGTCTTATTTACACTTCTTGGTTAATGACTTGGGCTTAGACCTCAGGTATCTTTTGACAGACACGGTCTTGGGCCCTGGTTTAGTGCCCGCCCTTTGAGGGCGGCATTTTACCTTTGCCATATATTTCCTTTCTGTGAAATTGTGGGAATAAGGCCCCACGTCCCGACAGGCGTTATGCGCTGTCAGCATTAACCAGCGCCTTGCCATAGAGTTCTCCAGAAAGAAGCGGCAGATACCTAAGGATCTACCTGTTCCCAGATATATCCCTAGGTTCGTATATAGTGTTGTAATTTGTCGCTGCAAGTTATGGTTTGCTATAATTTTTAGACTTATAGTGCCCCACTATTGCCCCGCATAGTTAAGGTTAGGCAATGTCGTCTGCGTAAATATGCTTTCCAGATTGGTTGCGGGGGGAGGATTTGAACCTCCGACCTTCAGGTTATGAGCCTGACGAGCTACC
>JANQQO010000097.1 GCA_028289305.1 Rickettsiales bacterium
ATTATTTTCTTGATGAAGGTGGAAGGGTATACGGCAAAGGAGGTAGCAGACGAGCTGGGCATGCAGGTTTCTGCGGTGAAGGTGGCGGCACATCGGGCGTATAAAAAACTCAAGCAGGAGATGTTGTCCTATGAGGATGCGCAACAATGAGACAGCGGTAAAAAAATCTGATAAAAAAATGGGTATGGTGTTACTTTTCTCTTTAAGGAACGCAACAAATATGTAAGGTAGTATTGATTGATTTTTTTGTGCTTCCAATCAACAACAAAGGATAGATTTATGGATCATAAAAGACTGGCTAAGAAATTAGCTTCTGCAGCATTAGTGGGTATGTTGGCAACAGGCTCGCTGACCGCTTGTGAAACCTTGCAAGAAGGTGCACGCAACGCAGAAAAAGCCAAGCATTCATGCAAAGGCAGCGGTAGCTGCAAAGCAGGACATAGCTGCAAAGGTCAAAATAGCTGCGCTAAATAAGCTTATTAAGCGTTAGTTTATGTTTAGCGAAGCTCTCTGGGAATTCCCAGAGAGCTTTCGCGTCTTTACAGGGTGGATATGGGAAATCGTTTCGACATTCCTTTTTTAGGATATGGCATGGGCCTGCGTATCCCTCATTATGAGGAGATATTTGCCACGCGTCCGGCGGTGGACTGGTTCGAGATTATCTCTGAAAATTTTATGGATACGGGTGGGCGGCCGGTGCGCAACCTGGAGCGCGTGCTGGAGCACTACCCGGTGGTGATGCATGGGGTGTCGCTATCGATTGGAAGCACGGACCCGATTAATAAGACCTATCTGCGTTCGTTGAAGCAGCTAGCGGAATGGGTGAACCCGCCGTGGATTTCTGATCATTTATGTTGGACTGGTGTGCATGGTAAGAATAGCCATGACTTGCTGCCGGTGCCGTATACCGAGGAAAGCCTGGCGCATCTGGTGGGGCGGATACGCTATGTGCAGGATTTCTTAGGGCGGCCGCTGATATTGGAAAACCCATCAACCTATCTGGAGTTTAACGATTCGACGATTCCGGAATGGGAGTTCATCGCGCGCATGGCAGAGGAGGCGGATTGTGGCTTATTGCTTGATGCGAATAATGTGTATGTGACGTGTTACAATCATCGCTATGACCCGAAGACGTATATCGATGCGATTCCGACAGATCGGGTGGTGCAGATTCACTTGGCGGGGCATGAGAATAAAGGCAATCACCTGATTGATACGCATGAAGGGCCGGTGATTGATGATGTGTGGCAGCTCTATCGCTATATTCTCTCGCGCACCGGAGCGGTGAGTACGATGGTGGAGTGGGATGAGAATATTCCGGAGTTTTCGGTGGTGCTGGCGGAAGTGGAAAAGGCACGGCAATTTGCGAAGGAATCGCTAGTGCCGAATCATCTCGTGTCGTTTAACGCGCCGCCCGTGTTGCAGCAGAATGTGACACCGCGCAGACTGCAGGCCAAGCTGGATGGTTTACAAGAGGCGATATTTTCAGGGAATATTACGGGTGCTGCGCCTGAAGCCTGGATTCGTCCAAAGCGGTATTTCTTACCAGAGGAGCAGCTGGCAGTATATGTGGAAGGGTATCGCTACCGCTTGTTTGATCTGGTGTCGGAGGATTACCCGGCGCTGCGTTGCTATCTGGGCGATGCGGAGATGGATGCGCTGTTGGATGCCTATGTCGAGCATGTGCATTCTAAGAGTTATAACATCGGGCATTTCCCTTGGCAGTTACCGGAGTTTATCAAGAATGCGACGTATGACGGAAAGCAGGGCGGTGCGCGCTATCAGATAGCGCATGAGATTGCGCTTTTGGAGGTGGCGTTATCGCGCGTGTTTGATATGGAGGAGACCGAAGCGCTGGCGCAGGAGAGCTTAGCGGCAGTGAGTGCGGAGGGTTTTTTGGATGTGCGGTTGCCACTGCGCAAGGCATGCGAGTTGCTGGCGTTTACACATAACATCA
>JANQQO010000219.1 GCA_028289305.1 Rickettsiales bacterium
CGCCAGGAGCAAGGCCAAATAGGAATGCATTTCGTGCCGTCCCGCACGTGCATTCGGGTAGGCCGCAAGAGGGGCGCAGCAATGTGCTTCCCAGATGAATAGCCATCACCTGTGATGTGGCGCGTTCTGCGCTTTTTACAGGAGACAAAACCCGGCTTATACGCCATCTGGGAGAATAGTGCCTTCCCTTTATCATCGCATAAAATTCACCTCCCCCCTAATGGGGGAGGAGCGTACATAGGCATGCTTCCTTAAAAACATAAAAAAAGGGCCGCCATGCGGCGACCCTTTTGAAGGAAATGAGAGTGAATATTATTTCACTCTAAAGGAAATGAGCGCTAAAAGCGCCACCCAGGAAGGTTAAAGCCCCCAAGGCCCTATTCGCCAAGAAGATAGCGCAATACTCTTTGCACAACATCACTCCTTGTGGGGTCGTTTGTCTCTTCAATAGACATAACCCCTTGTGCTTCCAGCGTTTCAGCAATGAGTAAATCATCCATTCCATCGCCAATAATTTTGCCGTCTGCACCACGCGACACAGGCGAGTTCAAATACTGCTTCAGCTCCGTGCCCTTCTCAAACGTGGCCCATGCTTTCGCTGCTTGCGCAATAAAAGCATCATCAATGGTTACTTCTTCTTTGAGAAGATATTCCCACATCCCAGCCACATCTTGGCTCGCCACCATCATCTCCAGCAACATCATTCTGGTGGCGAGGTTCACCATCGCCTGATGGTCATCTGCAGATATTGTCGGCCGGCCTTCAAACATGCTTCTAAGAAGCCTTACAGGGTCTTCTTGCCAAGGTCTCTCAGCCATGAGATTCCTTCCTTTCCATACTATACAGATACGAGATCCAAAATCGCTTCCACGCGGAGGCGATATACAATACCCTCATACTATACCACAAAAAGACAAGAAAGAAATGTTAAACTTTTATGACAATTGTAGAAAAATAAGAGGTTATGGAGGGTGTTTTGACGAAAAACCGCCATTTCGTCTCGTTTTGAGACAAATTGTGGGTATTATGATCCTCATGACAGGGTTTCTGGGGTTTTTTAGTGTGGTGCTCTTTTGTCACCCCAGCGAAAGCTGGGGTCCAGTTATTATATCAAAATCCTCTGGATTCCAGCTTGCGCTGGAATGACACCATGGGGTGTTTCTACTCCCTTTTCCCCGGCACATTGGCCTCAATGGCGATATAGAGATACACCGCGTGCAGCAAAAATACGACCAAAGCCGGGTTGCTAAAAAATGGCACATTCCCGAGCACTGCCAACATATCCAGCGCCAGTGCAGGCGTCAGCGCCACCGCCGTACAACGCAGCAAGGCCTTATATTCCAGCTCCGCCCCCAATATCGTGTTGATCACCAGCCCAATCGTCGCCAGTGTGAAGGTGATCAGCCCGGTATAAATAAACAGCGCAAGCAAATTGGTCGGCAGGTAAATCAGCGGTAGGAGACGGCTCCAGCGCTGAAAATCCTCACCTGTCAGCGCCATATCCTGTGTTTCAGCAAAGCGCCAGCGCGTCACCGCTCGCCCATTTTCCCAGACCAAAATCTGGTCCGCCGTCACCAACGCCGCGGTATCCGGGTTGGTCAGCGCGGTGGTCGTGCCGGTGGTATCAATCGTGATCAGCGGCGCATCGGTCTTAGGGTTGCGGATATGATAGGGCTGCGGCGCATCCACGCGTGCTTTCCCACCCGTGATCGCAATATCCGGCAGCTGCAGCACCAGGCCTGCCACCGCGGAAGAAGGTGTGATGCTCCGCGCCAGAAATCCGCGGTAGATGCTATATTCCGCATCACCCTCCAGCACGTGATCAATCGCCTGCACCTCGCGCAGACTGAGCGGCACCAAATAAATCAGCAAAATCAGCAATAAATACAGCATCCCCATGCCGTCCCACGCGCTCGCAACATCACGATAAAGTGCTTTGGAGGAAAATGTTCGCGGAATGGCGGTAATGGCGGAATACTGACGCATAGGGCGTTGGTATCAGAAAGCGATGAGCGGCGCAATTTTTTATTTCTTAAGCAGTTATTTTGTCAAAAGAGGGTGCAAAAAAACAAAAAACCCGCGCCAGGACGCGGGTTTTAGAGGGTTTTGGAACAAGAGGATGTTAATCCTCTATGTTGTTACAGGAGTCAGTTCTCCTGCACGTTTCAAAAGCCCTGCGAGCGCGGGACGACTTGCGTCATCCACTAACTCATTGAACTTTTTCTCAAGGTCTTGGCTGGCCTCTACGTATGTGCCGCCAGTACCTGTTCCTGCGGAGAGTGGGATATCTACATCTCCGTCAAGATTAAGCGTTAGAGAGACAGAGCATCGTTTGCTCTTCTCTCTTTTCTTGTCGTGTCCAAACGAAAATTTTGTGCTAAACAGCACGCCACTTTCGTTCGTGTACATAATCGTCAGAGTTTTTAGTTTCTCATCCGATATTTCTTTTCCATCTGGTCCGAGTCTGAACTGATGTTCTTTGAGTGAACGATGATTGAAAAACATGTTTGCCTCCTTTCATCGTGCCTCATAGCGTTTTGTCCTGGAAATTACTGGGGGAATACACGCACATTCCAAAAAATGAACCAATAATCACAAAACGCACTGTTAACCCAAACACTATAGCATGAATATCATAAAAGTAATGTGAAACTTTTGTTACAATTACAAATTCTAGTGTTGGATGTGCTCCAGAGCTGCGTGTTTTTCCTGTATTTCTCTATCTTTTCCCAAAATCCCGCAGAAAATCCTTGATTTTTTAGGTAAAGAGGCGTAACTTCCCATATATACCCATGCTATCCCATTTTTAAGCCATGCTATCCCTAAAAAGGGCGCATAGATGGGGGTAGGGAAAAAGAATATGAGGGCGGAATGATGCGTGTACGCCTGAGAAAACGTAAGAAGGAACCTAAGCGGGGGCAAAAAGGGGAAAACGGGCGATCATGGCGTTATTTCTTTCGACATATGTCAACAAGATTGACAAGAAAGGCCGCATTTCTGTGCCGGCGCCGTTTCGGCCAATGCTTTCTTCTGCCCATTTTTCTGGCATTGTGGCCTATCCCTCTTTTGTTCATTCCTGCATCGAAGCTTGCGATATCGCGCGCATCCAGCAATTAAGCGATAGCATCGATGCGCTCGACCCCTTTTCTGAAGCCCGCGATGCCTTTGCCACCAGCATCCTCGGCGGCAGTGTGCAGCTACCCTTCGATAGCGAAGGCCGCGTTAGCCTGCCGGAC
>JANQQO010000239.1 GCA_028289305.1 Rickettsiales bacterium
GAACACATCAAACGCGCGAGACACAAACGATCCCCGCTGCCCTTTCCTTGCACGGTTGGCCATCACATATTCCTTTTTTGTAATTAATTCCCCGCCGTATCCAGAGGCAGCGCTTACCACCCATGCTCTGGACACACTTTTTTCAGCGTATCTTTTTTCATGGTATTGACATCCCCCGTCACCCGGAAGTCACTTTCTTAAAAAAATTTTACTTTTTTAAAAACTGGCTGAAACGCCTAGAAATCTTAGGAATAATACGCAACCATCCCTATGAGATCATAATACCGCATTATAAAAAAGCCGGAAGAAGTAAAAAAGAATTCGTAGGAAAAAAGGTCTACCCAATCACAATATCATCCAGACCTAAACCCGTCACACCAAGCAGGGTGATGGTGTTTCCGCCACCAAAATCGATGAACAAATCTGTCCCAGTGCTTACCGATTGTTGCAGCACCTGCTGCGCGGAAGAAGCTAACAGCGGTGAAATCTGCAATATATCTATTACTCCCGCACCCGCCGCCTCAAAACTATCGATCACATCTTGTCCAAAGCCGGCTGCAAACACAAACGTATCCGCACCAGAGCCACCGCTCAGTGCATCATTTCCTCTGTCGCCAAAAATAATATCATTACCCGAGAGGCCAAAAATCTCATCATTGTCTTGACCGCCCCGCAGCACATCATTGCCCGTGCCGCCCACGAGCAAGTCGCTGCCCTGATTGCCGTTCACAAAATCATCGCCCTCACTGCCAGAAATAATGTCGTCGTTCAAATCGCCTTTGAGCAAATCATTGCCACTACCGCCATCGATGCTATCATTACCCTTACCACCGCGCAGCGTATCATTCCCTTCAAACCCATCAACACGGTCATTCCCCACACGGCCGTTAATGGTATTATTAAGCGTATTCCCAAAAATGGTATCACCCGCGAGTCCGCCTTTCGCATTTTCAATATTCGCCCCAAACGCCAGCCACACAAACGAATTTACCCCAGCTGCCGTGTTCGCATCACCCACCTGTGTAACGTTCTCAAACCCTTCGCGTAGATCAATCACTGCCGCCTGCGTAGCGTTCATGGTAGAAATCGTATCCGTACCCCCCGCATCCCAAATGGTGCGGGACTGCTCCACCGTACCATCAAACTCATAAACGGTATCGCCTCTATTCGTATTCGTATTAGCGCCATAGATATATTGCAACGCTGCGATGTCGAAAATCATCGGCGTCTGCGGCGAATTAAACTCGGTAAAATCCCCCGCACGGAATGTCGGGAATAAACTCATCATCACCGAAGCATCGTTAGTAATCTGACTATCCGGCAGTACCGTCCCATCTTGCGAACCACCTGCCCCCGTCAATGTATCCGGATGTGCAAGACCCAAACCATGCCCCACTTCATGCAACAGTGTAAAATACCCCACCTGCCCTGGTTGCAGCAGCGCCGCATCACTACTTACCCTCATATCCACCGCAGTGATGGTGTTCTCATTGCTAAAACCTGTTCCAGCATCAATAAACGGAAACTCTGCTAACCCCAAAATCCCCGCCCCCAGCGAAGGATCAATAGCAAATTGAAACGGCACCGCCGCCAAATTCGGCTCACCATCAATAAACCGCGCTTGCTGTATTTGATTGCTAAGTGTGGAGACAATCTGTCGATCAAAGCGAATCGCCGCTACATCCGAATACGCCCGCAGCACTTGCGCCACCGCCGCTTCCAGCTGTTGATTCACTTCAAGTTCTGACGTCGCGGTGAAGGTATAATCAATGGTCGTGCCAGAGCCCACACCGCCCGTCCACGAGCCGCCGAGTAGCAAAGAATCAATAAGATTTATACCTGATTTCGGTAACGTCATACTACCATCACAAACATCATGGGCAGTATAACGCTATATGGGGTATATTAAAAGAGTAAAACTACAAGATCTGGCGATTTATACGCTCACACATCCAAATGTGCAAATAGATCATCACCGCGCGCGTTGCTCTGCTCTTGAATAAACTGGAAGCGCAGCTCCGGCTTACGCCCCATCAGGCGCTCCACCTGGTCTTCCGCTGCTTTAAACCCGCCTTCTGCAAATTCCACACGCAACAATGTCCGCGTGTCCGGATGCATCGTTGTTTCTTTTAGCTGCGGTGCGGTCATCTCGCCCAGCCCCTTAAATCGATTCACCTCAATGCGTTTTTTACTCGCCTTGCCGAGCTTTTTCACCAGCGTATCTTTGGCTTTATCATCCGCAGCATAATGCACCTCTGCACCCTGGGTGAGGCGATATAGCGGCGGCTGCGCTAAAAACAAATGCCCATTCTTCACTAGCTCTGGCATTTGCGTGAAGAAAAAAGTCATGAGCA
>JANQQO010000243.1 GCA_028289305.1 Rickettsiales bacterium
TTTGAATGTATTCAGCGTGCTCAGCGGAGGTGCAGACATAGCCGCCATAGGCGCCTAGGCCTTTTGAGAGGGTGCCGACGGTGATATCAGGCAAGGGAGAGGGGGCTAGCAGGCCAATGCCATGTGCATCATCCACCATGAACAGCGCGTTATGCGCAGCCGCTAGCTCGGCAATGGCCTCAAGCGGGGCTCGATCGCCATCCATGCTAAAAATCGTTTCAGTGATGATGAGGCAGCGCGTGTGGGCGGCACGATGTTTTTCAAGCAAGTGCGCGAGGTGCTCTGGGCTGTTATGGGTGAAGCGTTTGTACTGCGCGCCGGAAAGAAGAATACCATCCAGAATGCAGGCATGGGCGTGTTTATCGACGAGGATGAGATCGCCTTTGCCGACAAGGGCGGGGATAATCCCGATATTAGCGAGATAACCGCTGCCGAAGACGAGGGCGGATTCTGTATGTTTGTATTGCGCGAGAGAGGCCTCTAGCTCCGCATAAAGCGGGTGATTGCCGGTGATATAGCGTGAGGCGCCAGCGCCCGTGCCATAGCGCTTGGTGGCGTTGATGGAGGCGTCAATCACCTTGGGGTGGTGGGTGAGGCCAAAATAGTCATTACAGCTGAAGGAAATATAGCGTTTCCCCTGTTTTTCTACCACGGCAGCGCCCTGACGATGGGTGGTAGAGAGCGTGCGATAGCGCTGCTGGGCTTTAAGTGTCTCGATTTTTTTAGACGCAAACATGGAGAATAGCTGGAAGTTTATAGCACTTTAGGGTAGATAAGCGTGGTTTTGTATATTCGCAGATAGGTTATTATGTCTCTTAATAAAGATGCCTTATCTACCATCCGCCACGATTGGACGCAAGAGGAAGCCTTGCAGCTGTTCGCCCTGCCCTTTACGGCGCTTTTGTTTCAGGCGCAGCAAGTGCATCATCGCTTTTTTCCAGAAGGTGAAGTGCAGCTGAGCACCTTGCTGAGCATTAAAACCGGAGGATGTGCGGAGGATTGCAAATATTGCCCGCAGAGTGCGCATTACGACACGGGAGTAAAAGCGAGCAAGCTGTTAGAGCGCGATGCGGTGATGGAGGCGGCAACGCGCGCAAAGGCGCAGGGCGCAACGCGATTTTGTATGGGTGCTGCGTGGCGCGAGCTGAAAGATCGCGATGTACCGAAATTATGCGACATGATTCGTGATGTGAAAGGATTGGGCCTAGAGACCTGCATGACGCTCGGGATGATGACAGAAAAGCAGGCTGGTGACTTGCAGGAAGCGGGGCTCGATTTTTATAACCATAATATTGATACCTCCGAGGCGTTTTATAACGATATCATCACCACGCGTAGCTATGCGGAGCGCTTAGAGACGCTGCAGCATGTGCGGAGTGCGGGGATGAAAGTGTGTTGTGGCGGGATTATTGGTATGGGTGAAGCGGCGGAAGACCGCGCGGCGATGTTGTGCGAGCTTGCAAATCTAGCAGAACAGCCAGAGAGCGTGCCGATTAACCTGTTAGTGCGGGTGGCAGGAACGCCGCTGGAAGAAGGTGCGTCTGTGGATATATTCGATTTTATACGGAGCATTGCAGTGGCGCGCATTATGTTGCCAGCCTCTTATGTTCGGCTTTCTGCGGGGCGAGAAGATATGAGCGAGGAGGCGCAGGCGCTATGTTTCTTGGCCGGGG
>JANQQO010000255.1 GCA_028289305.1 Rickettsiales bacterium
GATAGGGTGGAACCCATCGACATCCTTATTCGGGTCAATCGCCTCGATCACCGTGTGTTTATCGATATGGTCCGGCAGCGGTAATTGCACCAAAATCCCGTGCACCGCGACATCGTCATTGAGCTTGTGTATCTCCTGCAGCAGCGCTTCTTGCGTGGTGTCCGCCGGCAGCAGGATATCGCGCGCAGTAATGCCGAGCGTTTTGGCTTTTTTCTGCTTACTCTGAACGTAATACTGGCTGGCGGGATCATCACCAACCAGAATCACCACGAGCTCGGGCGTTTCACCGGTTTGCTCGGTGAGCATGGCAACACGGGTTTTTATTTTCTCATTAAACCCTGCAGCAATGGCTCTTCCATCAATAATCGTGGCGGTCATGCTGCTCCTTTCACGCCTTTGGTGGTGGAATATTCGAAATGTAAGGCTTCGCCGGGATGCACCAGCGGGTAGATGGCGTGCGCTGCCATCGCGGCTTCTGAAAACCCGCAGGCGATCAGCTTTAACTTACCCGGATAGGTGACGATGTCACCAATGCCGAAAATGCCTGGTGTGCTGGTTTGGCAGGTGGCGGCGGTCACCGTGATGTGGTTTTTATCCAGATTCAGGCCCCATTCGGCGATCGGCCCAAGCTCCATCGCCAGGCCATAAAACGGCAGCAGCGCCTCGGCCTCTAAGCGGCGAGTGTTATTATCCAAATCACGCACCACCACGGCTTCAAGCGCGCCCTTCTCACCTTCTAGACTGTCCAGCTGATACGGGATGACGAGCTCAACCGGGCCATTTTCACTGAGGGCGCGCATTTTTTCCACCGTATCGGGAGCAGCGCGGAATTTATCGCGCCGATGCACGACGTAAATCTTCTTAGCGACCTCTGCGAGCGAGACCGTCCAATCTACCGCAGAATCCCCACCACCGGCGATCACGATGGTTTTATCACGATAGGCCTCGCGCTTGCCCACCATATAGGCGACCGCATTGCTGGCTTCAAACTCCTCCAGGCGTTCTAGCGGCGGGCGATTTGGCCCAAATGCGCCACAGCCCGCGGCAATGATAATCGCGCGGCAGGTGATTTCGGTGCCGATGCTTGTTTGCACTCGCCATGTCTCTCCTTCTTGTGTGAGGGCGGTGACCTGCTGATCGAGATGATAATGCGGGGAAAAAGGCTCCGCCTGCGCCTCGAGTTGCGCCACCAATTCCGCAGCGATAATCTCTGGATAACCAGCAATGTCATAGATCGGCTTTTCGGGATAAAGCGCGGTGCATTGCCCGCCGGTGAAGGCAAGCGCATCAACGACATGCGCGCGCATCTTCAGCATGCCGAGCTCAAACACGGCGAACAGGCCCACCGGGCCAGCGCCAATAATCACCACATCTGTTTCATGCGTTTCTGCCATAGCGCCTTGTTTATAAGCGAGTTTTGGTGGGGAGGCAAGGCGCGGAATAGTTATTCTTGTTCGGTAGCAGGGTCTGGGGTGGCGGTGAATTGGCGGTGATAGAGGCTGGTATAGACCCCATCGCGGGCGAGCAGCTCGCTATGGGTGCCGGATTCGACGATGCGGCCATGTTCTAGCACATAGATGATATCGGCATGCATGACGGTGCTTAAGCGGTGGGCGATGACGATGGTGGTACGATTTTCCATCAACTGGTCAAGCGCCTGCTGCACCTGGCTTTCTGATACGGGATCGAGCGCGCTGGTGGCTTCATCCATCAGCAGGATCGGCGCATTGCGTAGCATGGCGCGGGCGATGGCGATGCGCTGACGCTGACCACCGGAGAGGCGCAAACCGCGCTGACCGACCTGGGTGGCGTAGCCTTCGGGCAATTCGGTGATGAAGTCATGCGCCGCGGCGGCCTTGGCGGCAGCGGCAATCGCATCTTCGCTGGCTTCGGGCATGCCATAGGCGATATTAGCGCGGATGGTGTCGTCAAACAGCGTGGTTTCCTGGGTGATGAGGGCGATATGCTTGCGCAGCGAGGCGAGGGTGACATGGCGGATATCCTGCCCGTCAATCGTCACACGGCCTTCGTCAGGGTCATAAAAGCGTAAGATCAGGTTTAATATCGTGCTTTTGCCGCTGCCAGAGGGGCCTACTAGTGCTACGCGCTTGCCGGCGGGCACGTGCAGATCGATCGTATCGAGCGTGCTCTGGGCTTCGGTATAGCGGAAGGAAACGTGATCGAGCGTGATGTCGCCCTGCGGCACGCTGAGCGTATCGGCTTTTTCGCTATCATGGATATGGGGTTTGGTATCCAACACGGCGTAAATACGCGCCACGGCGGCCATGGCTTCTTGGAAGTTGGTATTGAGGCCAGACAGGCTCTTCATCGGCTTATACGCCATGATGAAGGCGGCCATGAAGGAAAAGAAGGCGCCGGGCGTGGTGGTGCCGTTTAGCACTTGTGCGCCACCATACCAGATGACCGCGGCCACGGCGATGCCGGCGAGCGCCTCCATGATTGGTGAGGCGGCGGATTCGACGCGCGCGGCTTTGACATAGAGCTGGAAAATACGTTCAATCGCGGTTTTGGCTTTATTGGCCTCCAGCGCCTCGGCGCCATAGGCTTTGACGATGCGGATGCCATAGAAGGTGTCATCGAGCGTCGCGGTGTAGCGCGCGAGCTCTTCTTGTGTGTCTTCAGCGATGCGGCGCATGCGCTTGCCGAGGCGGATGATGGGGTAGACGGCGACAGGAAAGATGGTGAAGGCGATGAGCGCTAATATCGGGCTTTGGTAGAACATCACAGCCACCAGGCAGATGAGGGTGACGGTTTCTTTCGCCACGCCCATCAGCACATTGGTGAGGTGCTTGCGGATGAGCTGTATATCATTGGAAAAACGCGAGATGAGTGTGCCGGAAGATTGGTTGCCAAACAGGGCGATATCGGCGTAGAGCAGATGGCGGTAGAGGGCGAGCTGCATATCGCTGACCACGCGCTGGCCGACGCGCTTCATGATCACCATTTGGGTGAAGCCACAGCCACCCTTGATCAGCGCGATGGCAAAGACGATAAGTGGGAGGATTAGCAGCATGCTGCGGTCTTTCGCGAGGAAGATTTGATCGAGCACGGGCTGCATCATCCAGGCATTGGCTGCAGTGGCAACACCGGCAAACACCATGCAGATCGCCGCGAAGACAATCTGGCG
>JANQQO010000267.1 GCA_028289305.1 Rickettsiales bacterium
ATAATTGGAAGCAATTGCCGCTCGAAGACGTCGCTGATCTCGCTGACGTCACCCCAGCACCGGAGGAAAAAGCGCCGATTCCACGTGGCAGCAACCTGCCCAGCACCGATATGCGCCCCGAGCCGGTGCCGCAAGAACTCAAAATCAGCCTCATCGCCCTGCTCGTTATTTCCGGCATCTTCATCCTACTCGGCCACCAAGCTTCACTCGGCAAGATGGGTCTAAAACCGCTCTATAGCCTGCTTGGCATGCATACTACGCATGAGCTCACCCTCACCGATATCAGTGCGGAAATCACCGAGCAGGATAACAAATTCACTGTCATACTCACCGCTGCGCTCACCAATGAATCGGCAGAGCACAGCCTGCACGCGCAAGATCTCCACCTGTCGCTGCGCACCGAGCGCAATAATATCCTCGGCGAGCTCACCCACCCGGTGGAAGGGGAAACCCTGCTGCCCGGCGAATCCCTCCCCATCAACGCTGAAATCAACAACGTCTCCGGCAATACCAAAGCCCTCGTGCTCGATGTCGGCAATTGGATGGAGCTCAGTTTCCGCTAAAATGGAACCCATCATCCTATCAGTTGCGCCCAATGGTGCGCGTAAAACCACCGATGATCACCCGAATATCCCGGTTACCACCGAGGCCATTGCCACGCAGGCCGCCTCCTGGTGCGAGGCCGGGGCAAACCTGCTCCACCTGCATATCCGTGACGATCAGCAGCACCACACGCTCGATGCTGCGCGCTATCGCGAGACCATCGCCGCCATCCGCGCTACTGCCGGCGAGGAGCTCATCATCCAAGCCACCAGCGAGGCGGTCGGCATCTACCAGCCAGAGGAACAAATGCAGATGGTGCGCAGCCTCGAGCCCGAAGCCGTCTCCATCGCGCTGCGCGAATTCCTGCCTGATGAGGCCTATGAAGTTGCGTTCGGCATTTTCTTAAAAGAAGTCACCGCACGCGGCGTATTCCCGCAATATATCCTCTATAGCCCTGAGGAAATCGCGTATTTCGCCCGGCTGGTCAAACGCCAGATCATCCCCGGCGAGCAGCATTTTCTCCTTTTCGTCTTGGGCAAAAAAACCGCTGGCGCCACGCCCAAAGAGGCCTTCGCCAAGCCGGAGGATCTTGATCCGTTTTTGGAAGCCTTCGCCGAACACGGCACTCCCGCAAAGCAGCATTGGGCGGTCTGCGCCTTTGGCGGCTATGAGCTCGATTGTATGCACAAAGCCATTAGCTGCGGCGGCCATGTGCGTATTGGTTTTGAAAACAACCATCTACTCACCGATGGCAGCATAGCCGAGGATAACACCGCGCTGCTCCGCCAATTCACCGAAAGCCTCACCAACGCCACTTCCCGCCCCCTCGCCACGCCAGCCCAAGCCCGCACTTTATTGGGGTTGGGGTAGGGGGGAGATTAGAGGTAGAGATTCCTTCCTTAAGAAGGAATGACATCATCACCCTGCCTGACCGTGGCGGAAAAGGTGCTATGCCCAGCAACGCTGGGCCGCAGCTTTTGTGACACGGCCAGGCAGGCCCTGAAAAAACACTAATGATATGCATTATATATCTCCACAAATAAAAACACCAACCCACTGATATATAACAATACTATCCCGCAGCCTATTTCCCATAAATATCTTGCATATTAGGCCTGTTTCTGCTATAGTGATACTGGTTTTCGCTGTCTTTTTTTTACAAAGAATAGCTATAGAAAAATAACACATCCACCGCGTAAGGAGGATGTTTCTGGTAAAAATATACATGTCGGTCTTCGAGTGAAGGCCGGGCGTATTAAGCCTGAAAGAAGGTGAAGAAATGAAGACTGTAGGACGCGGATTTGATCTCGCTGGTAAGGCAATGCTCCTTTCTGGGGTGCTTGTCTGTGCTCTGTTAGCGGTAGCAATATGGGAAGACTACACTTCATCCCAGACACCACCCGCAACACACGAAGCGGTGGTGGATCCAGAAACCGCTGCTTGCGAAGCGGAGAAGCTCCGGCTTGAGGCGGAAATCCAGAGCCTCGAAGCGAGGTTCGCGGATTGTGACCACGCTGAGGGAGATGCCTATGACAGTTGCAGAAATGATCTGTCAGGGCAAATCGCCGATCTACGGCGCGAGCTCGATGCGCTACCCTGTTCAGAAACTCTCAAGTCCGAAGGGGCTGGAGAAAACGAATAGGTGAGGCGCAGCGCGTTTCAAACCAAAAGCCCGACACAATAGTGTCGGGCTTTTTCTATTCCCCAGATCCTAACTCCTGGATCCCAGATTTATTTAGAGGATTTTTTCCCGCTCGCTTTTTTCTTCGCGTTAGCGTAGGTGATGAGTGGTTTGGCCTTGCCGGTCACCGATTTCTCGTTGATGGTCACGGTTTCCACATTCTCCAAGGCCGGCAGATCATACATCAGATC
>JANQQO010000274.1 GCA_028289305.1 Rickettsiales bacterium
CGCAGGCACAGCAGCAGACAACGATTGATCCAAGCGAAATCGCAAAATTTGAGGCGATGGCCGAAGCGTGGTGGGACCCGGAAGGCAGCTTCAAGCCGCTGCACGTGTTTAACCCGGTGCGCATTGCCTATATTCGTGATGTGGCGTGTGCCCATTTTGGTGGGCGCGAGGCGAGCCCGACCCCGCTTTCGGGGAAATCTGTGCTCGATGTTGGCTGTGGCGGCGGCCTGTTGACCGAGCCGATGGTGCGCATGGGTGCGGTTGCTGCGGGGATTGATGCATCGGAAAAGAACGTGGCGATTGCCGCACTGCATGCGGAGCGTGAGGGGCTGGATATTCCTTACACAGCAACGAGTGCGGAGGCGCTGGCGGGTGAAGGCGCGCAGTATGACATCGTGCTTGCGATGGAGATTGTGGAGCATGTGGCGGATGTGGAGGCGTTTTTAACTGCCTGCGCGGCGCTGGTGAAGCCTGGCGGATTGCTGTTCTTAGCGACGCTCAATCGCACGGCGAAATCTTTCGCGCTGGCGATTGTGGGCGCGGAATATGTGCTGCGCTGGCTGCCGCGCGGTACGCATGAATGGAAAAAATTTGTACGCCCCTCAGAGATGGAGCGGGTGCTGCGCGCGCAGGAATTGCGCATCAAAGAGATGACCGGCGTGCAGTATCACCCGCTGAAGCGCACATGGTCGCTCTCGCGCGATATGGCGGTGAACTACATGCTGGTGGCAGAAAAGCCGAGGTGAGGCAATGGGATATTGGGCATTATTAGGCGCGGTGGCCGCCGGCGGAGCGCTGGGTGCGGCCGGACGATTTGCGCTGGTGAGTGCGGTGACGCGCGCGCTTGGGCATGGTTTTCCCGTAGGCACGTTATTGGTGAATGTGGTTGGGAGCCTGGCGATAGGGGTGTTTATTGGCGCGATGGCGCGCTATGCGCTGGGCGGCGAGATGCTGCGCGCCTTTGTGGCGGTGGGCATTTTGGGCGGATTTACCACCTTCTCAGCGTTTTCTTTGGATGTGGTGACCTTGATCGAACGCGGCGCCTGGACGTCGGCACTTTTATATATCGGTATTTCGGTATTCCTCTCTATCCTCGCGGTCTTCGCTGGCTTGGCCCTGATGCGGCTGGTGTAATTACCCCTCTTCCACGCCCATGAGGCTGGTGGCGAAGGAGTGGGGATCGAAGGCGTGGAGGTCTTCGACACTCTCGCCGACACCGACCGCGTGAATTGGCAGGCCAAAACGCTGGGCAAGGGCGATGACCACGCCGCCTTTCGCGCTACCATCGAGTTTGGTGACGATAAGCCCGGTGACGCCGGCTTTTTCCCTAAAGGCATCGACTTGCGCATGGGCATTTTGCCCGGTAGTGGCATCGAGCACCAGCAGCGTGTCATGCGGTGCGGCGGGCGTGATTTTTTCTAATACGCGGCGGATTTTAGCGAGCTCGTCCATCAGCGCGTCTTTATTATGCAGCCGGCCGGCCGTATCAATCAGGAGGACATCAGCACCCGCTTGGCTTGCTTGCTCGAGCGCTTGGTACGCCACGCTCGCCGGGTCGGCCTGGGCAGCACCGGTGATAACAGGGCAGCTGACGCGCTCACCCCAAATGCTGAGCTGTTCGACAGCAGCAGCGCGGAACGTGTCGCACGCGGCAAGCATCACCTGTTTGCCTTGCTGATGAAATTGCTGGGCGAGCTTGCCGATCGTGGTGGTTTTGCCATTGCCATTAACGCCGACCACCAGGATGACATGCGGGGTGGCATCGCTTAAAGCAAG
>JANQQO010000277.1 GCA_028289305.1 Rickettsiales bacterium
CCCCGCGGAGCAGGGGGAGAGGTGTAGATGAGGGCTAAAAAAGGAGCGTTTGCGCATGAAAAAATGGGTGATTTTGGGGGCGGTGCTGGTGATGGCCGCGGTGAGCTATATGGTGGTGCCGGGGCTGGTGCTGCGCTGGGCGATTATTTCTTATGCCTCGGCGCTGTTTCAGACCGATATGGATATTGGATCGCTGGAATTTTCGCCCTATTCCGGCAAGCTGGTCTTAGAAGAGGTGAGTTTGGCGAATCCGAACGGGTTTAAACAGCCACATGCGCTGAAAGTCGAGCGGATTTCGGTGGATTATGCGCTGGGCACTTTATTTTCCGATGTGGTTCAATTGCAGGATGTGCAGGTGATTGCGCCGCATATTACCGTGGAGATGCTGCCGCAGGGGACGAATGTCGCCGCCCTCAAAGAACGCTATGGCGCGGGGCTTGGTAGCCCGGAGCAGAAAGCGGGCGAGGAGGTGAAAGAGGCGGCGCAGCAGCGCGTGGAGATCGATCGCTTTGTGATGCAGCAGGGCAGTGTGCGGCTGGTGCAGGGCTTTGGGCCGATGAAGCAGGAGCAGAATTTCGATCTGCCCGAGATTGAGATGCGCGATATTGGCAAGAAGGGGTTTGAGCTGACCTTCGCCGATGCGATCACCGATATTATCCTGGAGGTGGCGTATAAGATGCCGCAGCAGATCCAGCGCCTGCCCATGGAGCAGGTGAAAGACGCGCTGGAAGGGATGAAGAAGAATCTCGACGATGTGCCCGCGGCGCTGGAGGGGTTGTTTAAATAGGATTTGGGATCTGGGATTTAGGGTTTAGGAGAATAGATTCGTCGTCGCTGACGCTCCTCCTATTACGCTCAAACGCCGCGTAGGCTGCGCGGTTTTATGTATATGACGCTCAAACGCCGCTAAGGCTTTTCGCCAAACGATTGGCGGGGCGCAGTCGCGCCCTTGGGTCGCTAGTCGTCGCCTGCGGCTCCTCCGGTGTTGTTATTCAACCACCAGGTATCGAAGCCGAGGCTATAGAGTGGGGCGGTGGCGGGTTTGCCGAATTTATTCCAGTAAATCAGGCGAAAAGCGCCGACATGCCAGTTGGGGATGATGTAAAAATTCCACAGCAGAATACGATCCAGCGCCCGTGTGGCGGCGATGAGCGTATCATAATCCGGCGGATTAACGATATGGTTGACTAGGGCATCCACCGCAGGATTGCGGATGCCGGCATAGTTGCGGCTGCCGTCCATATCCGCCCGGGTGGAGTGCCAGAAATGCAGCTGCTCATTGCCCGGCGAGTTGGTTTGGCCATACACGAAGACAATGCTATCAAAATCAAAGGTTTGCAGGCGCTGGATATATTGGGCGCTATCGACCGTGCGCATGCGTGCTCGGATGCCGAGCTTGGCGAGATTGCGAATGAACGGCGCGATGACGCGCTCCATGCTGGCGGAGCTTAAGAGGAAATTTAAGGTGAACGGAGTGCCGGGCGCGATCGCGGGATTTTTATCCGGCGTATTGGGGGCGTAGACGAGTGTGCCCTGCTCTACTTTCCACCCGGCCTCGCGCAATAAATCACGCGCGATCAGCAGGTTAGCGCGATTGCTGCCGCTGCCATCGGTGCGCGGTGCGACAAAAGGCGTGGTGAAAACGCGCTTGGGGATATCCTCGCGCCAGGGGGCGAGCAATTCCAGCTCTTTTGCGCTGGGCAGGCCTTCATTGGCGTAATCAGAATTGGAGAAATAGCTCTCAGTACGGGTGTAGCTATCGTGAAACAGGGCTTTATTGGTCCATTCAAAGTCAAACGCGTAGGTGAGTGCCTCACGCACGCGGGGATCGGCGAGCTGGGGGCGGCGGGTATTAAGCACGATACCCTGCATGCCGGTGGGAATGCGGTGTTTGATCTTCTCTTTAACCATGCGGTTATCTTCCACCTGCGCGATGTCATAGGCATGGGCCCAGTTGCGGGCGATATTCTCGTTGCGAATGTCATATTCGCCGGCTTTTAGGGCTTCTACTGCCACGGTGGCGTCGCGGTAGTAATCATATTGCATGACGTCGAAATTGAAGCGGCCTTTATTGATGGGCAGGTCTTTGCCCCAATACTCCTCAACGCGGCGATAGCGAATCCATTTCCCGGGATCGACCGCATCGATTTTATATGGGCCGCTGCCGAGCGGGGGGGTGAGTGTGGTTTTGCCGAATTCCTGCGTTTCGTAATAATGCTTGGGCAGAATAGGGAGCTGGCCGAGAATAAGGGGGAGTTCGCGGTTTTCGGTGGTGGCAAAGGTAAATTTAACGATTTGGTTATTAAGAGGGGTGACCGAGGCGATATCTTGATAAAACGTGCGGTAAAACGGGTGGCCTTCCTTAACCAATGTGTTAAATGTGAAGACGACATCCTCGGCGGTGATGGGCACGCCGTCATGCCAGCGCGCTTCGGGGCGGAGCGAAAAGGCAATCCAGGCGCGCGATTCAGGCAGGTAGATGGATTCGACGATGGCCCCATAGACGGAGAAGATCTCGTCGTCGGATTTTTCGAGCAGCGTGTCGTAGATCAGGCTTAAGCCCTGGGCTGGCACGCCTTTTAGAATATGGGCGTTGAGGCTATCAAACGTACCGATCGCAGCCTGGGTGACAGTGCCGGTTTTGGGGGCATTTGGGTTGGTGTAGGCAAAATGGGTGAAATCGGGCCCATATTTCGGCTCTCCCCAAATGGCCAGGGCATGGCGCGGTGCGACGCCTTCAAGCTCCGGATGGGGAGCAGCGGCGCCAAGAGAGGGGATGAGCAGGCAGATAAGGAGAAATAATACACGCATGGGTGAGGATTATAGGGGGTGTTAACCTTTTGTTAAGTTTTATGTGGTAGAGTGGGTGAGTACGGTAAAAGCGGAGGCGGTGATGTCTGAGATTGCAGATGTGTGTGAGGAGTTGGAGGAGGCGTATGCAGAGGTGCTTGCGCTGTTGTGGGCGGCAGTGCCGCATGGAACAGGTGATATTGGGTTTATGCGGTTGCGTGAAGATGCGTATCATGAAGTAGCTGACAAAGGTCAGAGAGGACAAAAGGGACCCTTCCCATTTTTCAAAGAGGTATTCTTTACCTGCGATTATCCGCGTACGGTGTTAAAGATTTTCGTGAATACTAGAGCGATTGGTGAATTCGAGTTTCATGCTCGTAGAGAACTGTCTATCGGAAAACAGCCAGATATTACGGTGCAGAATATGCTGAAACAGGGTTCTGGATTAACGTACCAGTCAATAGAACATCGCACTGAGCCATCGTATGGTTTTCGGTACCCATTTGGGAATAGCTATTACATTATGGCAGATGCAGAACAGGCAAAAACGCCTGTTGAACGGCAAACGGTGCTGTTGGAGGGGATTGGGACCTACGCGAAAGACAAACGGTTTATCGATGATGAGGAAGTGGATGCAGTGATTGAGCGGGCGAAAAAAGCTGTGCGTGCAGCGGATAAAAAATTACCGCCAATAGGACAAGAGGTGCCCATGGCTAAAGGTTCTGCGCCACGGCTTGAGCATATTGTGAAAAAACACGGGGGAAACGAAGATGAAGTAGCGCCTGTCTGCTATAAAGATGAGCGAGTGACGGTGTTGCTTGGGCGGTATGATGACACGAAGAAAGCTTTTCCGGGTGTGAAAATTGCGAAGGCTATAAAGAAAATCGAACCTCAGGCAGTGATTTCTGAGGAGAATGAAACGGTACAAAAGGATGAAAAAGGTTTTGTTACCGAGCGATACGTTGACCTCCTAGTCACCCTGCCGGCGCATGTGTATGAGCAGGCATTTGGGGGCACGGGGCTTGAGGGATTGAAGCATGCGCCGGGTGTGGATGCATCTAAGGGTGGTGGCAGAGGTGGCAGAGGCGGGAAGCGATAGGAGCCGGAGGATAGCGCATGGCAAAATGGACCAAAGAAGTAGGTGGACCAAAGGAGCCAGGTTTTTTTGCCTTTTGTGAGGCGTTTTTAAAAAATCTGCGCGTGGATGGGGAAGGGCAGGTCTCGTTGTTTATAGAAAAAGTTCTTGGAGGAGTGGTTTATTCGCTGGAGCGGCCGGAAGACGGAAAGGTTTTTGATGAGGGATTCTGTCCGGAAGGCTCGAAGGTTATCATCACGGAAAAACAGTTTAAGGCGGCGTCTCCGATACCAGCACAGCGCGACCGCGCTGTAGCACAATGGATGAACATGACAGCGGAAGCTACCGGGGTGGTTACGGAAGAGGAGTATAAAAATAGAAATAGCCGTGGCTTTCATTTATCGCCAAACATGGATGGTGCCATGCGCGTGTATTTCTTTCCCGGCGAGCGAGGGTTTGCCGAGGAGGATAGGGAGAGGATGTTAGGCGTTTTGGGGCAGGATAGGGGCGTGTTTACTGGGAAGTGGACTATGTTTCCTGGAAGAGGGTTGGATGCGAAGGGGCAGGTGTTTAGGGAGGTGACGGAGGAGGTTGCCGTGTCATCGTTAGATCAGGTTGCAGAAAGGTATGATGTCTTGTGTGATTTACTTATAGCATATAACCCCAAATTGGGGAAGCGTGACCCTAAGTTGCAGGTGCTGGGGAACGAGGAGGAAGGTAAATATTTCGTGGCAATGTCGCAGGTATTTCTGCAAGCAGTAGAAAAATGTGAGAAGATCGGCATTGATGTGGGGAAAGGTTCCGCTCCGGATAGGAATTAAAGAGAAAACCTACCCGCTGAAGCGATTGCTTTTGGGGAAGCCGGCGGGGGGTAAGGAGCCGCGGCCGCCGCGTTTGCCACACCAGGGGGTGATGTCTTCTTCGGTGCGGGTGCGATCGCCAATCTGCCAGCTGAGGCCGGATTCTGCAGAAAAACTAATTGCATCGGCGAGGCTTCCTTGCTTATAGCGCTGGAGGATCACACCTTGCCCGCGCTTCATTTCCGGGATTTCACTGGTGGGGAGGATAAGCAGGCGGCGATTTTCGCCGATGAGGGCTACGTGATCGCCTTCTACCTCGATGCAGAGCGCGGCGCTGGCGTCTTTCGGCGGGGTTAGGATCTGTTTGCCTTGGCGGGTTTGCGCCACCACGTCTTTTTCGGCGACAATGAAGCCCTTGCCGCTGCTGGAAGCAACGAGGAGCTTGCCTTCTGGCTGATGTACGCGTAAGGAAATGAGGTCGTGGTCTTTATCGATATCGACCATAAGGCGGACCGGCTCGCCATGGCCCTTGCCGCCGGGGAGTTTATCACAGCCAAGCGTGAAGCAGCGACCATCTGTGGCAAAAAGCAGGAGCTTGTCGGTGGTGTGGGCTTTGCAGGCGAAGCGGGCGCGATCACCTTCTTTGAATTTGAGCTGGCTGAGATCAGCCTGATGGCCTTTGAGTGCACGAATCCAGCCTTTTTCGGAGCAGATGACGGTGATCGGCTCTTTTTCGACAAAGGCCTCGATGGAGACGATTTTTTCCTGCGGTGCATCGGCGAAATCGGTGCGGCGCGCACCGAGCTCAGTGCTGGGGCCGAAGCGTTTTTTAAGCGCTTTGATTTCCGCAGCGATGCGCTCCCAGCGGAGTTCCTCTTTTTTGAGGAGTTGTTCGAGGGATTTTTTCTCGGCGGTCAGTTCTTCGTGTTCGCGGCGGATTTCGAGCTCTTCGAGCTTGCGCAGCTGGCGCAGGCGCATATTGAGGATGGCCTCGGCTTGCACATCGGTAAGTTTCCATTTCTTCATGATGATGGGCTTGGGCGCATCTTCATTGCGGATGATTTTGATCAGCTCATCGAGGTTGAGATAGGCGATGAGCAAGCCGTCTAGCACCTCAAGCCGGTGGGTGATTTTATCCAAGCGATAGCGGCTGCGGCGGATGAGGACCTCGTGGCGGTGATCGAGGAAAGCTTGCAGCACCTCGCGCAGATGCATCACGCGCGGGGCTTTGCCGCCTTCGAGCACGTTCATATTAAGGCTGACGCGGGTTTCCAGATCCGTGGTTTTGAACAGCGATTCCATCAGCATTTCCGGCTCAACCGCGCGGCTTTTTGGCTCAAGCACGAGGCGGATTTCCTCAGTGGATTCATCGCGGATATGGCCCAGCAGCGCGAGTTTCTTGGCTTTGAAGGAATCGGCGAGTTTTTCAATCAGGCGGGATTTTTGTACCTGATAGGGGATTTCGGTGACGATGATCTGGTATTGGCCGTGGCCGAGCTCTTCCTTTTCCCAGCGCGCGCGCAGGCGGAAAGAGCCGCGCCCGGTGGCATAGGCCTCAAGGATGTTTTCCTCCGGCTCGACGATAATGCCGCCCGTGGGGAA
>JANQQO010000287.1 GCA_028289305.1 Rickettsiales bacterium
ATCCACCTTAGCCGCATTCCGCCCACAGCAAAGCGGCATCGCCCCTTTCCCCGGCGGGCAACACTCCTTTCCCAGCTCCGGCATGACAGAAAGGCCCAGCCATTTCTTCTCTCCCACCGCTTCCGCGCCGCAGGAATCCTCGCCCGCCGCCATCGCCGCCTCACCCTTGGCAAAAATATATGAACCGCTCAGCGCGGAAGAAGAACAAACACTCACCCAGCACCCGCTCGGCGTCGCCCGCACCCAGCTGCACGAAACCTACATCGTCGCACAAACCGAAGATGGCATTGTGATTGTCGATCAGCACGCTGCGCATGAGCGCCTCGTTTATGAAAATATGAAAGCATCCCTTACCACCCAAGCGGTGAAAACCCAGAAGCTCTTACTCCCCGAAGTCTTGAGCCTCAGCGAACAAGATGCCAGCCTGCTCACCGAGCGGCGTGATGAGCTCGCCGCGCTTGGCCTAGTGATTGAGAAGCTCAGCCACACCTCCATCCAAGTGCTGGAAACTCCAGCCATGCTGGGTGAAATCGACACCCAAGACCTCATCGCCGATCTCATCGATGACTTACGCGAATACCAAGAGATCCTCTCGCTCCACGAGGCGCTGGAACATGTCTGCGGTACGCTCGCCTGCCACGGCAGTGTACGCGCTGGGCGCCAGCTCAACATCCACGAAATGAACGCGCTGCTGCGCGAGATGGAAGCCACCCCCCATTCGGGTCAATGCAATCACGGCCGCCCCACCTATGTCGAACTCAAGCTCAAAGATATCGAAAAGCTCTTTGGCCGCCGCTAACGTGCAGACAGATTCCCCGCTTATCTTTAACCGGCAGAGTCTGCGCCACCACCGCGATCGCGCCGCTGCGCTCTTGCCACAACACGATTTCCTCATACACGAATCGGCCACCCGCCTGGCTGAGCAGTTTGAAGACATCATTGCTGCGGATTTTCCTTTAGCGCTCGATCTTGGCTGCCGCCTGGGTCATCTGGGTCAGGCGCTAAACAACAAAGCAGGCATCACCACACTTATCCACAGCGATCTCTCGCCTAACATGCTTGCCCATAATCCCTCCCCCAAGCTTGCCGTGGATGAAGAATTTCTTCCCTTCGCCCCAGAAAGCCTCAACCTCATCCTAAGCAACCTCACCCTCCACTGGGTGAATGACCTGCCCGGCTGCCTCATCCAAATCTACCATGCCTTAAAAAAAGACGGCCTATTTCTTGCCTCCATCCTTGGCGGCAATACATTGCACGAGCTCCGCACCGCAATCATGGAAGCAGAAATGGCGAACCCCGCTGGCATCGCACCGCGCCTCGCTCCGTTTGTCGAGGTCAAAGATGCTGGCGCCTTGCTGCAACGCGCTGGCTTTGCCCTACCAGTCAGCAATAGCGAGTCCATCACCGTGCTCTATCATAATGCCTATGACCTAATGCGTGATCTTCGCGCCATGGGAGAAACCAATGCGCTCATCACCCGCAACACCCACTTCACCACGCGCACCACGCTACAGCGCATCGCCGATACTTATCAAGAGCGGTTTCAAAATGAAGAAGGCCTGATTCCGGCCACATTTGAGCTCATCACGCTCACCGGTTGGAAAAACTAACTGCCGTCCATCTGCAGCACAATTTTACCAATATGCTCGCCTGCCCGCATATAGGCATGCGCGGCGTCGGCCTCAGAAAAAGGAAACACCTTATCCACCACCGGCTTTATCGCCTGTGATGCAAGCAGTGGCCACACTACCGTATAGAGCGCCCGCATCAGCTCATTCTTCTCTAGTGCAGAACGGGAACGCAAGCGCGATCCCATCATCGTCAGTTCTTTCATCAGCACTGGTGCAAGATTGAGCTCCATCTTCGCCCCCTCTAAAAATGCAATCGAGATCAGCCTACCGCGCAACCCCAAAGCGCTTAAGTTCCGCTGTACATATTCTCCGCCCACCATATCAACAATCACATCCACACCTTTACCCTCAGTCATCTCCTTTACCACCGCCACAAAATCCTCCTGCACATAATCAATCGCCCTATCTGCGCCCAGTGCTGTACACGCCGCGCATTTCTCCTCACCGCGCGCTGTAGCAAATACCTGCGCACCGAAATGCTTCGCCAGCTGAATTGCCGCACTGCCCACACCACTAGCCCCACCATGCATCAAAAACGCCTCGCCGGGTTTAAGCCGCCCCAGCTCCAACACATTCAAATACGCCGTGCAAAACACTTCCGGCACCGCAGCTGCTTCTTCCGGCGATAACCCCTGCGGCACTGGTAATACCTCACTCTCCGCTGCAGCCACATATTCCGCATATCCGCCACCAGGCAGTAAGGCACACACTGTATCCCCTAGCTGATGCAGCTTCGCCTTCTCACCCAGCGCCACCACCTCGCCAGCCACCTCTAACCCTAATATATCACTCACCCCCTCTGGCGGTGGATAGCTCCCTTGCGCCTGGAATATATCGGCACGATTCACCCCCGCAGCCGCCACTTTTATCAGCACATCATGCTCACCAGGCTCCGGCACCGGCCGCTGCCCTTGCTCCAGGCGATAAGCCTCCCCTGGCTCCACCACTTCTATCACGTTCATCACACTAGACATCAGCTTGCAAATACAGTAATACCAACCACAGAGGAGTTCATTATGCTACGCATCATCGTATTCACCTTATTGCTTACGCTCCCTGCTGTTGCGTGGAGCGCGGATGACCCGTATAGCACGCCTAACACATACAGCGAAAAAAAAGAAGCGGAGAATCCACTCATCACCATTCGCTTCAATCAACGCAATATCTATTACCAAGTGCCGCTATATAACGCGGTGAATAAGGCGCTGCAGGTGCACCCCGCCGCATTCTTCAATATTGTCTCTGTGATTCCTACCACCGGCGATTTTAAGCGCGATGAAGCCATCAGCAAATATGCCGCCGCTAATGCAGAAAAAGTGGTAGCACTGATTGAAGAAGCTGGCCTCCCGCGCGAACGCGTACAAGTCAGCTATCAAAGCGATTCTTCCATTGAGTGGAACGAAGTCAAAGTATTCGTGGAATAGAGACTCCCCGCAAGCAACAAAGCACCGTTTGCAGCCCATAATAGTAGAATATAAAAGGGGATTTTAGCCCTGGCGAGCCTTAAGGCGCGGATTATCCTTATTGATCACGTAAACGCGGCCTTTGCGGCGCACGACGCGGCAATTCTTATCACGCTTCTTCGCAGATTTTAATGAACTTAATACTTTCATCACATCCTCTTCTTATAAGGGCTTAAATCCCAAAAGGCGCGCCAAACTAGCCACCCCATCCACATTTGTCAAGCGCTATCCTTGAAACAGCATCAAGGAGCATGTGGATTGACCTTACTCACCCCGTGCTCGGTTTTCTCCCAGAAATGCGGCCTGGTGATCAGCTGCGCCACCGACTTAAAGCTCGCAATTGAATGTAGGAGCCAATAAAAAGGAAAGGCCAGGCAGTAAGGTGCCATTTTCCACCAGCTATGCTTCGCCATCACCGCCACAGCAAAACCAATATGTAGCAGCACACTAAAGAAAAAATTGATTACCGCCAGTTGCACAATCCCTTCAGGCAAAAACGGCGCATGCACCAGTGCTACGAGCGAAATCAAAATCATAATCGGCAGCGTAGTATAGACCAAGCTCGGCGCCCCCACAAAAAGCTGGAAGCCAAAAAACCGCTTCACGCCCAGTTTACGAAACAAGCGTGACGTATCGCGCATATGTACAATATAGGTTTGAATATAGCCCTTAATCCATCGCGAGCGCTGACGCAGCCAATTACCAAGCGTCACCGGCGCTTCCTCCAGCGTCAGCGAATCCAGCACCTGCGTGCGATAGCCTTTCTGTGCCAGGCGAATGCCCAAATCCGCATCTTCCGTTACATTATACGGGTCCCAGGCAAAGAGTTCGCGCAAGATATGCGTTGGGAAATGGTTGCTCGTACCACCCAGCGGCATCGGCAAATCAAATGCCTGCAGCCCTGGAATCATAAAATCAAACCACGCCGAGTATTCCAGCGCAAATAACCGCGTTAACAGGTTTTCCCGACGATTGTAATAATTCAGCTTACACTGCACACACACCACCTCTGGTGGCGCTGCACTAAAACACTCTACCACGCGCTTCAGCTGATCGGGCGCCGGTATATCCTCCGCATCATAAATCGTGACATATCGCCCCTTAGCAAACAGCAGCGCATAATTACACGCTTTGGGCTTGGTCTGCGGGTAAGAAAACGGCACCCGCACAATCTCAAAATAATTCTCCGGCGCCAGCGCTTTAATATGCGCAATCGTCTCCTCATCGCCGTTTTCGACAATCAGCTTCACATCCAGCTTAGATTTTGGATAATCAAGCTTGCGTATCGCCGTCACCAATTGTGCTACTGTATGTGCGTGCTCCTTAAACATCGGCACTAACAGCGTATAGATTGGCAGCACACTTTCCTTCACTGGCGCTGGGTGCTCCGCCGCTTTTTGCTGCTTTTCATGCGCCACCCCTGCCACAAAAATACCAAGCTTAAATAGCAGCGTGCAGAAATAGAAGAGATTCACTACCACAAACACCGCCGCCAAGGCATGGGTAAAAAACAATAACGCCGTCAGCAACACACCACTCACCACAAACACATTCCATAAATCCGGCCGTGAAAACACAATTTTGGCGGATTGTTCAGGCGTATTCTCCCACAGCGCCTCACGCGCGGCTTTGTCATCCTCTTTAGAAAACTGCTCCTGCAACGTCCAAAACACATCCCGCGGTGAAGTCATCACAAATTCAACCGTGCCATATTTCTGCTTCGCCCAAGCCAGCACATCGGTCGACATATCGCTCACCGCCACGATGATTGTTTTGCCTTCTTTCTTCCACGGTAGCGCCACCAATTGCCCATAACGCTCCCTGTCTACTGCTTCCAACAAGGCCGGGTCACAGGGTGTTTCCTGCAAATCCACGAAGGGCAAGTGCTGCTGATCGGCTAGAGCCGTATGCAAATGATGAAAATTAATCTTCCCCTCGCCCACCAGCACCGTGCCTAAACGGCTGCCAGAGCGCTTCTGCATATCTAGCGCCGTATCCACCACCGCGGGTTCCACAAACCCCTTCTCCACCAATACTTGCCCGAGCGGCACCTTATCTGCCTGCGCCATATCCCTTACACACTCCTAAAACGTCATCCATACTGAAAACACCGCACCACCACCCGCACCTGTATTTTCTCCCGATACATGCTGAAACCCACCGAGCTGCACAGACCATGTATCATCAATTGTATGTACCACTGAAAGTTGTAGCTTATGCAAATCAAAATCCGTCGAGTTTGTTACCAACACCGGCGAAGCTGCAACACTATCGATCGACAGCGTATTAAACGTCTGCGCCAACACCATCCAGTCCTCTGTAAATCGCATCCCAAGCGTGCCGTCCACCCTAACCTCATCGGTTGGGTTTTCAAACCGTTTTCTATACCCCACCTCTAGATTGGCAAAATGATAGCGCTCAGCCACAGAAAACGTATGCCCCACCAATCCACGCAACTCCATATCCATCTGCCCATTACCAAGCTGCGGCGTATCTCTGTCATCATACGGCCCGGCAATCTTCACCAGCGGTTGTATCGATACTACCCAGGCGTCATTCTGCCACACACGCTGCCGTATAAATAATTCGACATCCGCAATGCCAAGATTGCTGTCATCCTCTCCCACCACCGCTGCCTGTCGTAAATACTGCGTGCTGATACTTGCCCCAACCGTCACATCCTCCCGTAAGCCATACTCCCCATAAGCATTATATTCCAACTTCGAAAAGCGCTCCTGCGGAATAGTATTGCCCGCCCGATCAAATGATTCATCGGTAGTGTAATAGAACACATTATGGATCAGCTCTGTCTTGCCCTCAGGCTGCGTCCATGCCGCCGTCCAAGCGGGCACAGGAAAAAATATCGCCGCTATAATAGAAAAATATGTAAGGAATGCCCGTGGGCTGGAAGAAAAACTAGGCGAGGATGGTGTGGCAGCCATGGCTGTGCAGCATACTAGTGCAGCTTAGTCTCAATATCCGCAATCGCGCCCTTCACACCTTTCTCAGCCTGTTCTTTATTCATATTCTGCATGATCAACACCCGCGCAGCACCCACCACAATATCCACGGTGTTATCACGAATCTCCTGCACCACCGCCGCTTCAGCCTGTGCAATCTTTTGCAACGCCAGCTGGGTGCGC
>JANQQO010000013.1 GCA_028289305.1 Rickettsiales bacterium
TTGCTGCATTTAACCGTGCGGCCTTCTGGCGGAATGGCAGCTGAAGGGACGGTGAATTTCGCGCCGCAGTTATCGCATACAATGATCATCGCAGAACTCGTTGTTCTTTTTGCCTCACTGGTATAGGCTAGCGAAGTTCGATCATGCGTGCAAGAGGAAGAAGCGATGCGTTTGGTGTTATTAGACCGTGATGGGGTGATTAATCGCCGGCGGGATGATCATGTGAAGACGCCGGAAGAGGTGAAGTTGTTGCCCCATGTGCCGCGGGCGATTGGGATGCTCAATCGCATGCATGTGAAGGTAGCGGTGGTGACGAATCAGCCGGCGATTGGGCGTGGGCTGATGACTGAGGAGGATTTGCGGCAGGTGCATGAGGCGATTGCGGTGGAGATCAACAAGGTAGGGGCGCGGATTGATAAATTTGTCTTTTGCCCTGATCATCCAGATAGGCCAACGCAGCGCCGCAAGCCCGGGCCGGGCATGTTGCTGGAGGCGATGCGGCATTATCACGCTTTTCCGGAGGATACGGTGATGGTGGGGGATAGTATGGTGGATATGCTGGCAGCGCAGACGGCGGGATGTGGGCGAATTTTGGTGCTGACCGGGAATGGTAAGAAGACCGAGGCGCAAGGCCTAGAGGCGGTGACCCCGGTGGAAGTGTGTAAGAATATTTTGACCGCGGCGGAATTGATTGTGAGCAGGATGCGGTAACTATGTGGCGCGCGATCATCAGCATAGCGGTGTTAATCACGATATGGGCTGTGGGGCTGTTGTGGTTCATCGCGGCCATTCCCACCGAGGCGGAGGCACCGGAAACGCAGGCCGATGCGATTGTGGTGCTGACTGGGGGCAGCGAGCGCCTAAGCGAGGGGCTGGATTTACTCAAGCAGGGCCGCGGCAAGACGCTGTTTATCTCTGGTGTTGGAGATGGGGTGACGCTGGAGGAGGTGTTCCCGCATGGTAGCTATGTGCCAGAAGAGCTGGAAGTGCTGCGCGCGCATATCGCACTCGGCTTTGTGGCGCGCAATACGCGTGGGAATGCGACCGAGGTGGCCGACTGGATGACGCAGCAACGCTATCATTCGATGGTGTTGGTGACCTCGCAATACCATTTTCCGCGCAGCATTTTGGAGATACGCAAAACCTTGCCAGAGGCGGTGATCTATGCGCATCCGGTGGCCTCGCCCTATGTGAAGCTGGATAGTTGGTGGCAATATCCTGGGACTGCGGCGCTGCTTGCTACTGAATATCATAAATATATCGTCACCTATATACGGATATGGCTACAGCAGTGATGTATCTGCGGGCGGGGCTGTGTAATCTTTTATTTGTCGTAGCCACGCTGTTGGTGGGGCTGGGGTTTTTACCGGTAACGCTGCTCGGGCGGCGGCGCGGGGTGATACGCCTGGTGGCGCGCAGCTGGGCGCGGCTTTTGCTCTATACGGCGCGTTGGGTGTGTGGTGTACGCTGGGAGGTTACGGGTAGGGAGCATGTGCCGAAAGAAGGGGCATTTTTGGTGGCGGCGAAACACCAATCTGCTTGGGAAACGCTCGCATTTCATCTCTATTTGGATGCACCGGTATTTGTGCTGAAGCAGGAATTGTTGATGGTCCCGGTTGTTGGGATGTATCTGCGCTGGGCGAAATCGATCGTGATTGATCGGAAAGGCGGGGCAGCACAGCTAAAGACGATGGTGGAGGAGACGAAGGCGCGGCTTGCTGATGGGCATGCGGTGATTATTTTTCCTGAAGGCACGCGCATTGCGCCGGGTGAGACGGGGAAATATCACGCAGGTGTGGCCGCGCTCTATGCGAAATGCGATGTGCCGCTCGTGCCGGTGGCGGTGAATTCAGGCCTGTGCTGGGGCAAGAATGCGTTTGTAAAGCGCCCAGGGCTGATTACGATGGCGTTCTTACCGCCGATTGCTCCGGGGGCGCTACGGCGGGATCAGGTAGTGGGGGAGCTGCAGGGAGTGATTGAGCCGGCAACGCGAGAGTTGGAGGCGAGTGCAATCAAAAATTGCACTTCACACAAGACTGAGGTATAGCTTAGGGTGTAGTAGTATACCAATGTCATCCTCACCAAGCCATGCATGAAAAGCATGGCGAAGGTGGGGATCCAGTATTACCTTACTGTATGTCTGGATCCCCATGTCACGATTTTTGCTTAAGGTAGCAAAAATCCCGCCATGAGGATGACGGGGATGGTGAGGAAAGACGAGTATGCAGAAGATTTACGACAATGCGAATGCGGCACTAGACGGGTTGCTGGAAGATGGGATGACCATCATGGCCGGTGGGTTTGGCCTATGTGGGATTCCGGAGCATTGTATTACTGCGATTCATGATGCGGGGGTGAAAAACCTTACTATCGTCAGCAATAATTGCGGGGTCGATGATTTTGGGCTGGGGATTTTGCTGCAGACGCGGCAGATCATGAAGATGGTGTCGTCTTATGTGGGAGAAAATAAAACCTTTGAGCAGCAGTTTTTGGATGGGGAGCTCGAGCTGGAGCTCAACCCGCAAGGCACGCTGGCGGAGCGTATTCGCGCCGGCGGAGCGGGGATTCCCGCATTTTATACCAAGACGGCGGTGGGTACCACGCTGGCCGAAGGCAAGGAAACGCGGGAGTTTGATGGCGAGACCTATGTGATGGAGC
>JANQQO010000020.1 GCA_028289305.1 Rickettsiales bacterium
TCTGCTATAGTGATACTGGTTTTCGCTGTCTTTGTTGATAGCTACAGAGAATACACATCCCACCCGGCGTAGGGTGAGATGCTTCTGATATAGATATGTATCGGCCTTCGGGTGAAGGTCGGGCTTTGTTTACCTGAAAGAGGTGAATGCAGATGTATAGAAATGAGAGTAATGAGCGTACGGAAAGTTGGAAAATGCCGCCTTGGATGGTGATTGCCTGCCTTGTGTTGGTAATCGCACTGCTTGTCGCTGGATGGATCTGGCGATCCGGAGAAAATCCACCTGCGTCGGAGGAAGGAGAAAATCCACCTGCATCGGAGGAAGTGGTGTTGGAACTAATTCCGAGAACGCCGCCACTGGTGAATGACATCACCGCGGCAGACGGTGGTGGGAAGGAACCCCCACCCACGGAGTTGCAAGACCACGATGTCATCGGCGGCGGCGAGGGAGAAGGCATCAGCGACGCGTCACTTTCAGAGATCGCTACGATCCCGCAGAAGAAGAAGCGGTATCGGGCGAATACCGGCGCTACGCAGAGTCGATTGCCCGGCGGATTTGCAAACCCGCATCCCCCACTAGGGGATGGTTTGCCCTACCCACAGGCGACAAGGAAACTCACGCCAGAACAGCAGCAATGCTGGGATAGGTATGAGGAAAAGTTGGAGCAGCTTGTTTCTGCTGCAACAATCTTTTCAGGTGCTCCAGACGCTGAATTTTCTGTGGCCTTGCTGAAAAGCAATGCTCCAGTGATTGGAGACCGCCTCTTAGAGTGCCTCGCCAAGTGCCCCGTTACAGGTATCGACAGGAACGCAGAGGCGGGTGGAAATAGTGTTGGACCTAGCCCGCAGAAAACTCTTCAGGAGTGTTTCCAGGACTACCTGGACTCTCCTGAAACTAGCGTGTACGGAGTAAAACCCTGCTCCTGGAAAAGGATGTCTCAATGCTTTGGGATAAGAGGCTTAGGCATCCTAAAGCGACAAGAGTCGTTCTGGCCAGGGGCGCCGGAGGATGCGCCGCTACCTACGTCGTTACCTAGGCGTAGGCAACGTTGAGGTCTAGCTGACCTCGCACTCTCACAAAACGAAAAGACCCAGGCGCATCGCGCGCTTGGGTCTTTTTTTATGCAACAATCGAGTTATTCTTGTCTTTTATATTACGCTCAAGCGCCGCTTAAGGCTAGCTCCCCCTTGGTCGCACCTCGTCGCCTACGGCTCCTCCAGTGTGCCTTACACCCCCCTTGTCATCCTGAACTTGTTTCAGGATCCACTTATCAACTGATACAGCTGTTGCAGATGAACGGTGGATGCTGAAATAAATTCAGCATGACAAAGAAGGAACCCCGCTTTCGCCTATATACTAGGGCTTCGGAGGGCGGACCGCCGGTATGACAAGTGGAACACCCCTCTGTCCTCTGTCCTCTGTCCTCTGTCTTCAGCCCCCTGCCTTCCATTCCGCAAGCGCCGCCTTCACCTGCCCTATCACGCCCGGCCAATCGCGATACGCTTTCTGGCGAAATAGCCGCATACCAGGGTACCACGGGCTATCCTCTCGCCCCTCAAACCAGCGCCAATCCGCCGCATAAGACAACACCGTCCAACACGGCGCCCCCAGCGCCCCGGCCACATGCGCCGCCGAGGTACACACCGAAATCGTCAAATCCAGCTGGGTAATGATCGCAGCACTATCGGAAAAATCGACGATCTCCGGCCCCAGATCCACCACATTCTTGTGCTCCGCCGCCAATGCGGCAATCGCATCCTCCTCCCGGCCTTTCTGCAGACTATAAAACGTGATATCCGTGTCCGCAAACAGCGCCTTAAACGCCTCCAGCGTGCACGAGCGATTATAATCATTCTCCTGCTTGGCCGAGCCGGCCCAATTCACCCCCACCTTGTATCTCCCCTGCTGCAATCGCGGGGCCCAGCGCGCGATGCGCTCCGCATCCGCCTGCAGATAAGGTACCTGGGCAGGAATCGTCTCCGGCGTTAAGCCCAGCACATGCGGCAAACTCATCAGCGAGAGTGCATAATCACACGCCGGCAACGGGTCCGCCTCCTTTAACAGCACATCAATACCCTCCACACCGGTAAGCAGGTCATGCAGCGCATCCCGCGCGCGATAGACCACCTTAAGCCCCCGCGCTTTCACCTGCGGCAAAAACCGTATGAATTGGATCACATCGCCAAACCCTTGTCGACAGAACACATAGAGCGTCTTGCCCGCATCCTCCCTGCCGTCCCAGCGCGGCACACCGGCCACTTCTTTTGGAAAATTCGGCAATCCCGGTATCTCCCAGCGTATTTCATATTCTTTGAATCCCTCATCAAACCGCCCATAGCGGAGCAGTACCAGCGCCCGGTTATACCGCGCCTTTGCACAGGCCGGATCCTTGGCTAAAATCGTATCGCTCAGCGTCAGCGCCTGTTTAAACTCGCCCACGCCCATATAAGCCCGCACCAGGTTGATCGCGGCATCCTGCAACTCTGGGTTCAGCTCCAAACAGCGCTGATAAAGCGGGATCGCCGCCTCCGGACGATATTGCTCCTGCTCCGCTAGGGCACAGTAATACACATGATTCGCATGACCCGGTTCCAACTCCATCGCGCGCGCTGCCACCTCGCTCAAACGCTCCCACTGCCCTAGCCGCGCCAGCGCGCCACAAAGATTGCCGTAAAACATCATATTATCCGGCGCCAGCACCACACAGCGTTCGAATAACTCAAGAGCTTCTTTAAAACCCCCTCTGCGCTGCGCAATCACCCCGAGCATATTCAGCACTTCCGGGTGCTCCGGCTGTACGCCCAGCGCCTCCACACATTTCTGCTGCGCCTGCGTCAAATCCCCCTGATACACCGCAGCAGCAGCCTGCGTCAGCAACGCCTGTGTTTTTTCCTGAAGCGACAATGACATACGCCTAACATAAACACATTCCTCCTCCGTTGTAAGGTATTATCTAAAAAACCGCTCCCTATAACGCTTGGAACATCTAGAAAACCGGTATAGATATGTAACGTTTTTGCTGTAAAAACCGAAAGAATACCATTATGGCCAAACCCGCGCGCATCACATTCTTGCTCACCTATCTACTGGTAGCGCTTTCTCCCCACGCAGCGCTTGCGCAAGCCGGCCCCACGCCTGTGTTCATCACCCGCGTCACCGAAGACCAATTCGTCGACCGCATCGAGGCGCTAGGCACCCTAAAAAGCAACGAATCGGTCACCCTCTCCGCCTCAGTCACCGAAACCATCAACGCCATCCATTTCAACGATGGGCAGCGCGTGAAACAAGGCGATATCCTGGTAGAGATGACCAGTGAGGAAGAGCACGCCCAAGTAAAAGAAGCGCGCTCCACCGTACAAGAAGCCAAAAGCCAGTTTGACCGCGCAAAGGGCCTGGTAGAAAGCAAGGCCGTCTCTGAATCAGTGCTCGACCAGCGCGTACGTGATTACGAAACCGCCAAAGCCCGCCTAAAAGCAATTCAATCCCGCCTAAGCGACCGCCTCATTGTTGCTCCCTTCGATGGCGTGCTGGGGTTACGTCAAATCAGCATCGGCGCACTGGTTGCCCCTGGCGACCCCATCATCACCATCCATGATGATAGCGTCATGAAGCTTGATTTCTCCATACCCGCCACTTTTTTAAACAGCATCACCACCGGCGCACGCATCACCGCCCGCGCCCGTGCGTTCCCCGATGAAATCTTCGACGGCACCGTCTCCAGCATCGACGCTCAAATCGACCCCATCACCCGCGCCATCCTGGTGCGCGCCTTACTCCCTAATGACAGCAAGAAGCTCCGCCCCGGCCTATTGATGCGCGTTGAATTGCTACAAAACCCACGCCAGGTCATCGTCATCCCCGAAGAAGCCCTCATCGCCGATGGTAAAAACCATTTCGTCTTCGTCGCCATCAAAAAAGACGAAGGCACCATCGCAGAAAAACGGCGCGTCGTAGTTGGCAGCCGCCGCCCCGGCGAAGCTGAGATAAAGCAAGGCCTAAACATCGGCGAACATATCGTGACCCATGGCGTCGTGCGCATCCGTGATGGCAGCCCCATCACCATCTCTGCCACCCAAGAAAAAGACTCCTCGGATGTAAGAGAGCTACTCTTACAAACCCAACCAGGCCCCGGCGCATGATTCTCTCCGACCTCTCCGTCACCCGCCCGGTCTTCGCTGCGGTATTATCCCTGCTGCTCATCGCCTTCGGGTTGGTTTCCTTCTCGCGCCTCCCTTTGCGCGAATACCCTGATATCGACCCTCCTATCGTATCGGTAGAAACCGCCTATCCCGGCGCTGCCGCTAATGTTGTGGAAACCCGCATCACCGAAATCATCGAAGAACGCATCGCCGGCATTGAAGGCATCAAATTCATGGAATCCTCCAGCGAAGACGGCGAATCCAACATCACCATCGAATTCAGCATCGACCGCGATATTGATGCTGCCGCCAACGATGTGCGCGATCGCATTTCCGGCATTCTCGATAATTTGCCTGAAGAAGCCGACCCACCAGAAATTCAAAAAGTCGACTCCAACGATGATGTGATCATGTGGCTTAACCTCACCAGCGACCGCATGAGTGTGCCCGAACTCACCGATTTTGCCGAGCGCTACCTCGTTGACCGCTTTTCCATCCTAGATGGCGTTGCCCGTGTACGCGTTGGTGGCGGCCAAGGCTACGCCATGCGCATCTGGCTCGACCGCACCAAGCTCGCCGCCCGCGGCCTCACGGTGAACGATGTTGAAAACGCATTGCGCAGCGAGAATGTAGAACTGCCCGCCGGCAGCGTAGAATCCGAGCAAGTACAATTCACCGTGCGCGTCAAACGCGCCTTCCGCTCCCCGCAAGATTTCGCCCAGCTGGTCTTAGCCGAAGGGGAAGATGGCTATCTCGTGCGCCTCCGCGATGTCGGCCGCGTTGAAAAAGGCACGGTGGAAGACCGCACCTTCTTCCGCGGCAACGGCGTCCCTATGGTCGGTATAGGCATCATCAAACAATCCACCGCCAACACCATCGCCGTCGCCCGCGCTGCAAAAGAAGAGAAAAAGCGGGTCAACAGCATCCTACCCGAAGGCATGGTGATCGAGCAAAGCTACGATACCTCCGTCTTCATCGAGGGTGCGATCAACGAAGTCTATAAAACCTTAGCCATCGCCATCAGCCTGGTGATTCTGGTGATCTATATCTTCCTCGGCAATGTCCGCGCCATGCTTGTCCCTGCGGTCACCGTACCGGTCTCCATCATCGCCACCTTCCTTGCATTATTAATATTAGGGTTCTCGGTCAACCTCCTAACACTCTTAGCACTCGTGCTAGCTATCGGCCTTGTCGTTGATGACGCCATCGTGGTGCTAGAAAATATCTACCGCCGCATCGACCAAAAAGGCGAAACGCCCCTCGTAGCCGCCATCAAAGGCACGCGCCAGGTTGGCTTTGCCGTCATCGCCACCACGCTCGTACTCATCGCCGTCTTCGTCCCTGTTGCCTTCCAAGAAGGCGATATCGGCCGCCTCTTTTCTGAATTCGCCCTCACCATGGCCGCAGCTGTCGGCTTCTCTAGCCTCGTTGCCTTAAGCTTCTCGCCCATGCTCGCCTCAAAAATGCTCAAACGCCAAGAAGGCAAAACCCGCTTGCTCGCCCGCATAGATAGTTATTTCATGCGCCTACAGCGCCGCTACCACAGCATATTACAGCGTATCATCACCAAGCCACGCACCATCTTCGCCCTATTCTTCACCATCATCGCCGGTGCGGTAGCGCTGTTCAACAACATCCCCGCCGAATACGCGCCCAAGGAAGACCGCGGTGCCTTCTTCATCATCGTGAATGGCCCCGAAGGCGCCTCCTACCGCTATATGGAAGAATACATGACCGAAATAGAACGCCGCCTCATGCCGTATGCGGTCACAAAAGATAATGGCGAACCAGAGTTTCAGCGCCTCCTGGTCCGCGCCCCGCGCACCTTCAATAATTACGAAAACTTCAACAGCGGCATCGTCATCGTCGTGCTCAATGATTGGAATGCCCGCCGTTCCGCCTGGCAGCTTATGGGCGAAGTACGCAAGAAACTAGCCGACCTTCCCGGCGTACGTGCCTTCCCGATCATGCGCCAAGGCTTTGGCGGCTCCATCCAAAAACCGGTACAATTCGTCATCGGCGGCGGCACCTATGAAGAACTCGCCCGCTGGCGCGATATCCTGCTCGCCAAGATCAATGAAAACAATCCCGGCCTCCAGGGGCTCGATTGGGATTACAAAGAAACAAAGCCGCAGCTCGAGGTGGAAATCGATTACGATCGTGCCGCAGAGCTCGGCGTCACCATCGCCAATATCGGCCGCACCCTAGAGACCATGCTCGGCTCCCGCCAGGTCACCACCTATATTGATAAAGGCGAAGAATATGACGTCATCGTAGAAGGTGAGCGGGATACCCAGCGCACACCCACCAATATAGAAAATATCTATGTCCGCTCAGAACGCTCCGGCGAACTCATCCCGCTTTCCAACCTAGTGCGCTTAAATGAATACGCCGATTCCTCCACGCTCAATCGCTATAACCGTGTGCGCGCCATCACGCTCGAAGCCAATCTCAAAGAGGGCTATACACTAGGCGAAGCACTCGCTTTCCTTGAAAACCTCACTGAAGCACACCTGCCAGAAACCGCCGTGATCGATTATAAAGGCCAATCACAAGATTATAAATTCTCCGGCGGCTCCATCCTGTTTGTCTTCCTGCTCGGCATTGTCGTCGTCTATCTCGTACTCGCCGCCCAGTTTGAAAGCTTCATCCACCCCTTCGTCATCCTGCTAACCGTCCCTCTTGCCATGATGGGCGGACTTCTTGGGTTATGGCTCACCGGCGGCACACTCAACATCTATACACAAATTGGCCTCATTATGCTGGTCGGCCTTGCCGCCAAAAACGGCATATTAATTGTCGAATTTGTCAACCAGCTCCGCGATCAAGGCTATTCCTTCGATGACGCACTTATCGAAGCCGCCACCACCCGCCTGCGCCCCATCATCATGACCGGCATAACCACCGCTGCCGGTGCCATCCCGCTTATCCTCTCCTTCGGCGCCGGGGCAGAAACCCGCATGGCCATCGGCATTGTCGTCTTCTTCGGCGTCATTGTCGCGACATTCTTCACCCTCTTTGTCGTACCCACCGCCTATAAAACCTTAGCACGTAACACCAGCTCCGTCGGAGATATTCGCCGCCAAGCTCTGCGTGACGATCCTGATCTAGATCTCTAGCTCCCCAGCTGCTATACTCGCAGCATGCTTATCACCGCTGCTGCACTCGCCGTTGTTTTGGCCATCGCCCTCCCACCGCTCCGCAGCCGGTGGTATCTCCTCTATGCCGTCCTGCTGCTCACCGCCACTCTCGGCCTAGAACACTCCTATTTCCCAGAGGGCTATATCCCACATCCCGCATCGCACCGCGCCCTGGGTTATATCCTGCTCCTCCACATTCTGGTTATTAACATCACCACCATGTGCGCCTATATCTACGACAAACGCGCTGCTACCCTCGGCCTATGGCGGGTTCCAGAGCGCACCCTGCTTGCCTTTGCCTTCATCGGCGGCACCCCGGCAGCGGCCCTCACCTGCAAACTCATTCGCCATAAAACCCGCAAAAATCCTTTCCGTGCAAAATTCTGGATCATCACACTCGCCCAAATCTTCCTTATTTTCTTCATCGCCAATCGGCTTGTCCCACATCTCCAACCTTTTTCTATCCCTTAGAAAACCCTTGCAAAACCGCTGGTTTTTCTTTATACACACATTCCGTATCCCCTTTAGCACAGTGTGAATAGCGATACGCGGCGAAGGGGTCCGTGTAACACAACGTATGGAAAAACCATGGCAAACATAGGCTTGGCTGAATATATCTGGCTCGATGGCAACGTGCCCGTGCGGCAAATCCGCTCCAAGGCAAAAGCGCTCGATCTCCCTGCAGAACCCGCTTTAAAAGACTTTCCAGAATGGAGCTTCGATGGCTCCTCTACCGGACAAGCCGTCGGTGAAGATTCAGATTGCCTCCTCCAACCTGTGCGTTTCGTCAAAGACCCTCTCCGCGGCGAAGGTAATTATCTGGTGCTCTGCGAAGTGCTGAACCCTGATGCGGGTATACATGAATCCAACTCCCGCGCACAGCTACGACAAATCCTTGATTCCGGCGCCACCGAACAAGAACCCTGGATCGGTTTTGAACAAGAATATACCTTATTTAAGCGCAACCTCCCCTTAGGCTGGCCTGAACACGGCTATCCTGCCCCACAAGGCCCATATTACTGCGGCGTGGGCAGCGAGCAAATCTTTGGCCGCGACTTGGCAGAAGAACATGCCAAAACATGCACCGCTGCTGGCGTTATGTATTACGGCATGAATGCTGAAGTCATGCCTGGCCAGTGGGAATTCCAACTGGGTTATCGCGGTGTAAAAGGCGAAGATGGTGACATATTAAAAGTGTGCGACCATATGTGGATCGCACGCTGGCTGCTTCACCGCATTGCTGAAAAATATAACATTCATGTTTCTTTCGACAACAAACCGGTCAAAGGCGATTGGAACGGTGCTGGCATGCACACCAATTTCTCCACCAAGGATATGCGTGACCCGAAAAAAGGCCGCGACGCCATTAACGATGCGATCGACAAGCTCGGCAAGAAGCACGATAAGCACATCCCGCTATATGGTGATAAGCTTGAAGAGCGCCTCACGGGCGATCATGAAACCTCGAGCATCCATACCTTCTCCGCGGGTGCGGCAGATCGCGGGCGTTCCATCCGCATTCCACGTCCGGTAGAAATCAAAGGATATGGCTATATGGAAGATCGTCGCCCAGGTGCTAATGCAGACCCTTACCTGGTCGCTGCACGCCTAGCCGCTACTATCTGCGGCGTGGATGAAAGCAAGATGACCTTTAGCAGCTGGCCACGGGACGAAGAAGCCGCCCACGCATAAGCTGCCTGCTAGGTAAGCGCTGCTTTTACAATTCGCGGGCGAACCACACCACGCGCCCAATCACCTTAATCTCTTCCAAACTCCGCTCATACGGCGCATAGTTCGGGTTGTCAGATGCAATCCGCACTAAGGGCTGCTCGGCATTACACACAATATCCAAGCGCTTGACCACCAAGCCCACCCCATCAAATAAGGCAAAAATGCCCGCCGGATCTGGATGCGTTTGCGTCAAATCCATCAACACCGCATCGCCTTCATGCAATAACGGCTCCATGCTATCCCCACGCACCGCGATAATCCGCAAATCCTTTGGGCTCACACCCAGTGCCCGCCGAATCCACGAACGCCGGAAATAATACGGCTCCTCCTCCAGCTCCTCCGTCACCAACGCGCCCCCGCCCATCGAAGCCTCTACCGCAATAGAAGAAATCGAGACATAGGCCTGCCGCGCCGGTGCCTTACCAGAAGCCCCGTCTATCGCCTCCACGTTATCGTTCGATTGCTGCCCGGTCAGTAAATAATCACTCGTCACCCCGAGTATACCCGCAATCGCCGCAAGCTTACGCGTCGTCGGGTTGGTCGATTTCCCATTCAGAATATCATACACAAACGACCGGCCTACATTCGCACGCTCCGCTAATTCACGCGCATTAATACCCTGCTGCCGCATCTGCGCCTTTAATCGTTCAATCATACTCGTCTGCCTTTGTGCCATTTTTTTAAAAACACGCACCATCCACTTATCGCAATCACTATCGATTGCATTACCCACAAAGATGCGCTACGTATATATACGATATTTTTTTTCATGCAACTCAATAAACTTACGGTTGCAATGCCGGACGATCCTATACATGCGCTTTTTCTTTCAGAGCTCCTCTCGGCCAAGCTCTGTCACGACCTTGCCGGCCCCATCGGCGCATTAAATAATGGTGTGGAATTTTTAAAAGAAGGAGCGGATGACGGCGTTGGCCTCGCCGCGGAAGCCACAGATCTCCTAGCCATGAGCGCATTAGAAGCACGCGCAAAACTCCAAATCTTCCGCCAAGCTTATGGCGTCATCAACGAACCTGGCCAAGTCCCCCTAGAAGAGCTCAAGCAGCTCCTCAATGATTTCTTCACCTATAGCAAAACCTCGGTTGAGTGGAATGGCGATGCCACCGAAATTCCTTCTCCCACCCGCCGTTTATTGCTCAACATCATCCTGCTGGCCAATACCACACTCCCCTTAGGCGGCACCATCACCGTCTATGTCGATGCGGAAAAACGCCGCACCTTCTGCAAAATCCGCGCTGCCGGAGATAAAATACGCTTCGCCCCAGAAGTTGATGACATCCTAAAAGGCAAAAGCGATAGAAGCGCCATCACCACCCACACCGCACAGCCCTATCTCCTCCACCTCCTTGCCTTAGCGGGCAATACGGTGCTCAAACACCGCGAGGAAGAAAACAGCATTGCGTTTGAAGCCGATATCCCTAACCCTAAACTTTCTAGCGAATAATATTACGTATAAAAGACAATATGCTGGACGCGAACGACCAAAAAATGTACGTTATTCCCGTATAGAGGGAGCGCTTCTATGGACGATCTCATAAGTGAGTTTTTAGCGGAAACGAACGAGAGCCTCGAGGTTCTCGATACCGAGATTGTCACGCTTGAGCAAAATCCGGACGACATGGAGATCATCGATAATATCTTCCGTGTCATGCATACCATCAAAGGCACCTGCGGTTTCTTAGGCCTACCGCGGCTTGAGGCTGTTGCCCACGCTTCTGAAAACGTGCTCGATAAAATCCGCGATGGCAGCATGTCGGTCAACTCCGCCATCATCTCCCTCATCCTAGAATCCATCGATCAAATCAAACACCTCCTCGACCACCTAGAAGAACACCAAGCCGAACCCGAGGGCGATGACGCGGCTCTCATTGAAAAACTCAATACCTGCGCTGAAACAGGTGCGGCGCCTGGTGCGGCGGAAGAAGCGCCCGCGGCTTCTGCGCCAGAAACACCGGAAGAAGCACCCGCAGAAGCAAAAACCCCCGATCTCGATGAAGAAATCGATTTCGAACCTGTCAAAGCTCCCTGGATTGGCGAAGAAAAAGCCGAGGAAGCGGCTGACACACCCCCAGAAACAGCCGAAGCAGCATCAGCAGAAGCACCGCCTGAAGAAGCCCCCGTACCAGAAAAAACAGCCAGTGCACCAGAAGACATCTCTGATGATGCCAAACAAGCCGCCATCGATGAAGGCCTAAAAGCGTCGGAAGACACTCCCGCCGCCAAGAAAGAAAAAGCACCCGCCACCCAAAGCATCCGCGTTAATCTCGACGTCTTAGAAAACCTCATGCAAATGGCCGGCGAATTGGTTCTCACCCGCAATCAGCTATTGCAAATACATCGTAAATGCGCCGTCGCTGATTTCAGCGCCCCCCTCCAGCGCCTCAACCACATCACCAGCGACCTGCAAGAAGGTGTGATGAAAAGCCGTATGCAGCCCATCGGCACGGCCTGGGCAAAATTCCCTCGCCTCATTCGTGACCTCTCAGTAGAGCTCAATAAAAAAATTGACCTGGAGATGGAAGGCGCGGATACCGAGCTTGACCGCCAATTATTGGAGATTATTAAAGACCCGCTCACCCATATGGTGCGCAACTCCGTCGATCACGGTCTAGAAACCCCAGAAGAGCGTACCGCCGCTGGCAAATCCGAAACCGGCACGGTCACCCTGCGCTCCTTCCACGAAGGCGGGCATATCATCGTGCAAATCTGTGATAATGGGAAAGGCATCAATGTCGATGCGGTGAAAGCAAAAGCCATCGCCAATGGTGTGGCAAGCGAGACTGAAATCAACACGATGAGCAATAAAGAAATCTACCAATTTATTTTCAAAGCCGGTTTCTCCACCGCAGAAAAAGTCACCGCCGTCTCCGGCCGCGGTGTTGGCATGGATGTGGTCCGCAGCAATATCGAAAAAATCGGTGGCTCGATCGAGCTGGATTCCACCCCGGGCAAAGGCTCCACCTTCACGATCAAAATACCCCTCACCCTCGCCATCATGCCCGTATTGCTGGTGGAGAGTGCAGGAGAAAAATTCGCCATTCCCCAAATCCGCGTGTCAGAAATCGTACGTATTGCAAAAAAACGCTCTGCGCTAAACGATAATGACGAGGAAAAGGAAGAAGTAACGCCTACCGCACCCAAGCCACCACCACCCGCAGGAATAGCCGGCACCACAGAAGAAAACGGGGAAACTACGCCTGAAAACTCTTCAGAAAGCATCGGCGACAAAGAAGCAGAACCTGCCGCCAGCGTACCAGAAACTAAAGAAGAAAACCCACCACCCACACCTGAAGAAGAGGCTGAAAGCACAGAAGAAAGCCAGGATTACACCATAGAAATGATCAGCAATGCGCCAGTTATGCGGCTGCGCGAAAACCTGCTTCCCCTCATCTCTCTGTCAAAAACCTTACAGCTCGACACACAAGGCATAGATACCGCACTCGGCTTCAACCCAGAAGAAAGCCCGTTCGTGGTGGTCTGTGAGCTCGGAGGGTGGCAATTCGGCCTCATCGTCGACAAAGTCTACGATACCGAAGAAATCGTGGTAAAACCCATGTCGCGCCTCCTCAAAGAGCTGGAAGTATTCTCCGGCATCACTATCTTAGGCGATGGCAGCGTAGTCATGATCCTCGACCCTAACGGCATCGCCAAACACTTCACCTCCGCCGCGCGCAGCAACGACTCCCGACAAAACACAGAAGGTGATGATAGCTTTGATCAAGAACAAGCCGTAAGCTTCCTTCTGTTTAAAGCTGGTGGTAAAGCCAAAAAAGCCGTGCCTCTAGAACTGGTCTCCCGCCTTGAAGAAGTCAATATGACCGAAGTCGAATGGGCTGAAAATAATCGTGTGGTGCAATATCGCGGCAATCTCATGCGCCTCATCCGCGCTGACGACTCCTACGAACTTCCCGAAGAAGGCATCAAAGAAGTCATCGTCTTCGTTGATGAAGGCAAGATCATGGGCCTGATTGTGGAAGAAATTCTCGATATCGTTGAGGAAAAAATGGATATCCAATCCTTCTCCGGCAAAAATGGCATACTCGGCTCCATGGTTATGGAGGGCGAAACCTGCGACCTGGTGGATATCAGCCACCATTTCTCCAACACCTTCACCGACTGGCTAGTCAACAAAGACCACCTGCCTGAAGAGGAAGTCACCGAACACACCAAACACATTCTCCTCGTTGATGATAGCCCCTTCTTCCGTAAATTCATGAAGCCCATCCTGGTTGTCGCTGGGTATAAAGTCACCCTCGCAGAAGATGCCTTCAAGGCGCAAGAAATCCTCAATAAAGGCATCGCCTTCGACGCCGTTATCACCGATATTGATATGCCCGGCATGTCAGGCATCGAGCTCGCGCATAAATGCCGCACCGATGAGCGCTTTTCTGGCCTACCAATTATCGCGCTCACCTCTTACAGCAGCGAAGAAATCTCCAAAAACGCTGCTGATGGTGATTTCAACGGCTATGTCTCTAAATCAGACCGCGATAAACTCGTAGACACCATTACCAATGTATTAGCCGCATGAACCTGTGTGTAGATAAGGAAATATTATGAGCACAGATGTCATTCCCGCCCCAGAAAACACCATCGCTGCCACCGGCGAGAAAAAACAATACATGACCATGTCTGTCGATAATCAGCTTTTCGGCCTTCCCGTCACCTCGGTGCGCGATGCGTTGAAGAAAATGCCTGTTACGCCCATCCCTCTTGCACCAGCAGAAATCGCAGGCGCGATGAATCTGCGCGGACGCATCGTCACTGTCATTGATATGCGCCAGCGCTTAAACCTCCCCATTCCAGAGGGAGAGGGGAAAACCATGAAGGTAGTGGTGGAACACGAGGGTGAATCCTTTAGCCTCGTTATCGACACTGTTGGTGAAGTGCTAGCGCTTGATACCAACGCCATCGAACCAAACCCTGCAAACCTATCTGAAAAATGGGCTTCCGTCTCATCCGGCGTATATCGTCTGAAGGATACGCTAATCATCATATTAGATATTGATAGCGTGTTGAATTTTTAACGTATAGTTGATTAAATAGAGTGAATAAGTAACCCTCAGTATAAGAGAATATCCATGAAAACAGCACTAGTAGTTGATGATTCTAAGGTAGTTCGCACCGTGTGTCGGCGTATCATGGAAGCACTGGAATACAGCGTAGAAGAAGCCGAAAATGGTGAAGAGGCCCTAAACGCCTGTAAGCAATCCTTCCCCAGTGTTGTGCTGCTCGATTGGAACATGCCCGTGATGGATGGTCTTGAATTCCTAAAAGCCATGCGGCAACTACCCGGCAATGAAGAAACCAAAGTCATTTTCTGCACCACCGAAAATGAATTAGAAAAAATCCAGGAAGGTATGGCCGCCGGCGCCAATGAATACGTGATGAAACCGTTTGATGAGGATATCATCCGTGGCAAGCTCTCCCAGTTAGGACTTAACTAAAAATGGGATCACACAGAATCCGGGTGATGGTTGTGGAAGAAGACGCCACAGAACGCGAGTGGCTTACCAATAGTCTGGATAGTCATCGTCTTATAGATGTCATCGCCACCCCACACAATGTGGAACTGGCTAATAACCTCCTGCGCCGCTCGGGAAAAGATACGGTACGCGCAGATGTTATTGCATTAGGGCATACCAAAACTAACAAGAAAAACTTTACCGAATTACTCACCCTAGCGCCCAAAGCACGTATTCTTGTCGTCTCAAACACACCACATCTTGCCGCAAAAGATGTCTCACCTAAATTAGCCGAAGCGATCGAATACCTCCCTGCTCCACTCAAGCACAACGAGAAAGAGCGAGAAACCTATTTAAATATTCTCACTGATCGCGTTAGTGCGCTGGGCTCCGTCACCAAAGCAACCGAAGCATCTCCCACATTGTCT
>JANQQO010000041.1 GCA_028289305.1 Rickettsiales bacterium
AGTACAGCGTGCGGTGGCGGCACATCCTTCGCTGAAAGGCATGGAGCTGGCAAGCGAAGTGAGTTGCGCGGAGGTGCATGCCTGGGAAGAGGGTGTGTGGAAATTTGATGGGAATAAAAAAAGTGAGGCAGTGAGCCCCCACCCTAGCCCTCCCCCTAAGGGGGAGGGAATATTGCCGCATATTGTGGCGGTGGATTACGGCGCGAAGCGCAATATTCTGCGCTGTTTGGTGGAGGCGGGGTGCCGCCTGACCGTGGTGCCGGCAAAGACGGAAGCACCAGCGATTCTTGATTTACACCCAGATGGTGTATTCTTATCGAACGGGCCAGCGGATCCAGAAGCGACGGCGGCATATGCTGTGCCGGTGATACAGGCGTTGCTGGAAGAGGGTTTGCCGCTATTTGGCATTTGCATGGGGCATCAGTTATTGGCGACTGCGCTTGGATGCAGGACGGAAAAAATGCATCAGGGCCATCGCGGGGCGAACCACCCGGTGCAGGAGCTTAAAAGCGGGCGGGTGATGATCACCAGCCAAAATCACGGATTTGTGGTGGCGGAAGACGGACTGCCAGAGGGCGTGGTGGTGACGCATCGCTCGCTGTTTGATGGCACGATTCAGGGCATTGCGCTTGAGGGCAAGCCGGTATTTAGCCTGCAAGGCCATCCGGAAGCAAGCCCCGGCCCGCATGATATGCAGGCGGTGTTTGCTGAATTTGTGGCGCGCGTAGCAGCGCATGGCGCAGTGGCTCCAGTAGTGCAGCAGGCGGGAGAGGCGTGATGGAGCAGACAGAAGACCGGTTTACTGAGGAGGAGTGGGATCGTTTTATACATGAACCGCAGATTAACGAAGGGGGACACCAGTCAGAGTTATTTTTTGTCTGGGATGCCGGCATTGATGGGATGATTTGGCATTATGCTAAGAGCAAGACCACCCCCGAATATGCTTATGTAAACCCGGAAATGCAGCAACAAGAGGGGTGGTTAGAAGAATTAAAAGGAATGTGGGCGCAAGTGAATGATGTTAAAGACAGGCTTGTTCATGCGGTGGCGCAGAATGATATGAGCCTAGCGCCAGGCAAGCGGGAATTTCGGGATACATCTGTGGCGCTTTATCAGTGGTATAACCCTGAGCATGAAGAAGGAAAATTTTATCGCGAGGTGATAGAAAAAGCTTTTGAGGTGCTGGAATTAGGCCCTGTGATAGATCGTTCCGCGCTTATTGATAAGGAGTTGATAAAGGGTTTCGTAAGGGAGGCAAGAGGCATCAATTTTGAAGGAAAAGATACAGAGTTGGGTAGTTTTATGCATATGGCTGCTAGCCGTATAAGATATGTATTTAGTTTGGGTGACGATAAAGATGCTACATTGTCTTCTTTACCAGAGTTGGATCACGAAAAATTTGACGCTCTTGGAAAAGAGCAAATCGATGTGTTAGTAAGGCTCATGGATGGTGTTATCCAACATTTTTTTTTAGCAAGAGAGCTGCGATGTGAACAAGGGCGGGCGATTGATGCTTTTGCAGGCTATTACGCGCTTTTATCAACAGAAAGCACGGAAGGGCAGATTGCACGGAAGGCGGTGGAGCAGGTGTTTGAGTGGTTTGGCTTGGGAGAGATTCCCGAACTTTCTATCGATGCACTCCGCGCGCAGCAGGGTGGTGAGAAAAAAGGATTTGGTAGAGGGGGTTAGGACATGCCGAAACGTGAGGACATAAAATCGATTTTGATTATTGGGGCGGGGCCGATTGTGATTGGCCAGGCCTGTGAGTTTGATTATTCGGGCACGCAGGCGTGTAAGGCGCTGAAGGAAGATGGTTATCGCGTGATTTTGGTGAATTCCAACCCGGCGACGATTATGACCGATCCGGAACTCGCGGATGCGACCTATATCGAGCCGATTACGCCGGAGCTGGTGGCGCAGATTATCGAAAAAGAACAGCCAGATGCGTTGTTACCAACGATGGGCGGACAGACCGCGCTCAATTGCACGCTGGCTTTACACGAAAATGGTGTATTAGCGCAGCATGGGGTGGAGCTGATTGGTGCGAATGTCGATGCGATTGCTAAGGCGGAAGATCGGCAGCTATTTGGCGAGGCGATGGCACGGATTGGCTTACACGTGCCGCGGAATACGGTGGCGCATTCGCTTGAAGAGGCGAAGGAGGCGCTAAAAGACATTGGGCTGCCGGCGATTATTCGCCCATCCTACACGCTGGGCGGCGCTGGTGGCGGCGTGGCGGCAACGGAAGAGGAGTTTGAGCGCATCGTGCTTTCTGGGATCGAGGCGTCGCTCAATAATCAGGTGCTGATTGATGCTTCGCTGTTGGGGTGGAAGGAATATGAGATGGAGGTGGTGCGCGATAAGCAAGATAATTGCATTATCGTGTGCTCGATTGAGAATGTTGACCCGATGGGCGTGCATACCGGGGATAGTATCACGGTGGCGCCGGCGCTGACACTGACGGATAAGGAATATCAGCGCATGCGCGATGCGTCGCTTGCGGTGTTACGCGAGATTGGTGTGGAGACGGGCGGGTCGAATGTACAATTTGCCGTGAACCCGGCAGATGGGCAGATGGTGGTGATTGAAATGAACCCGCGCGTGTCGCGCTCTTCGGCGCTGGCCTCGAAGGCGACGGGCTTCCCAATTGCGAAGGTGGCAGCGAAACTGGCGGTGGGCTATACGCTCGATGAGATTCAGAATGATTGTACGGGTGTGACGCCGGCTTCGTTTGAGCCGACGATTGATTACGTGGTGACGAAGATTCCGCGCTTTACCTTTGAGAAGTTTTCCGGCGCGAAGCAAGAGCTGAGCAGTGCGATGAAATCGGTGGGCGAGGTGATGGCGATTGGCGGTACGTTTGCAGAGAGCCTGCAGAAAGCGTTGCGCTCGCTGGAAACCGGGCTTTCTGGCTTGGATGAGATTGATTATGAAGGGGAGCTTAAAACCCTGCTGGTGCAGCGGTCGCCAGATCGGTTGCTGTTGATCGCGCAAGCGCTGCGTGAGGGGATGGGTGCGGAAGAGTTGCATGCGATTACGCAATGGGATCCCTGGTTTTTGGAGCAGCTCGCAGGGATTGTGGCGGTGGAGGAAGAAATACGCCAGAATGGTGTGAGTGATAATGCGGATGCGGTGCGGCGCTATAAGCAGCATGGCTTTTCTGATGCGCGGATTGCAGCGCTTACAGGCTCATCTGCGCGCGAGGTGATGGCAGCGCGGCATGCACTTAATGTGCGGCCGGTGTTTAAACGTGTGGATACTTGTGCTGCGGAATTTGCAGCACTTACGCCGTATATGTATGCGACCTATTGGGGTACGGAATGTGAATCAGAGCCGAGCGATGCGAAGAAGGCGGTGATATTGGGATCTGGGCCGAATCGCATTGGGCAGGGCGTGGAGTTTGACTATGCCTGTGTGCATGCGGCGTATGCATTGGCCGAGGCGGGGTTTGAAACGATTATGGTGAATTGTAACCCAGAGACGGTGTCGACCGATTATGACACCTCGGACCGGTTGTATTTCGAGCCGCTGACGGCCGAAGACGTGATTGAGCTGGTGCATAAAGAGCAGCAAAAGGGCACGGTGGTGGGAGTGAATCTGCAATTTGGTGGGCAGACGCCGCTGAAGCTTGCTAAGGCGCTCGGTGAGGTGGGGATTCCTATTCTTGGTACGCCGCCGGATGTGATTGATTTGGCAGAAGATCGTGAGCGGTTTCAGCAATTATTGCATGAGCTGGAATTGGTGCAGCCGCGCAATGCGATTTGTCATTCAGAGCAGGAAGTGGCGGAGAAGGTGGAGGAGATTGGCTATCCTGTTGTGGTGCGGCCTTCTTATGTGCTAGGCGGACGGGCGATGGCGATTGTGCATGATGCGGATGGGCTGGCCGCCTATATGCGCGAGGCGCGGCCTTCTTTTACCGATGGGCCGATTTTGGTGGATAGTTTCTTGCAGCACGCGATTGAAGTCGATGTGGATGCGATTGCGGATGGTGAGGCGGTGGCGATTGCAGGGGTGATGGAGCATATCGAGGAGGCGGGGATTCATTCTGGCGATTCAGCCTGTTCGCTGCCGCCCTATTCGCTGGCGCCGGAGGTGATTACCGCGATTGAAGAACAGACGACGAAATTAGCGCTGGCGCTGGGCGTGGTAGGGCTGATGAATGTGCAATATGCGGTGAAAGATGACGTGATTTATGTGCTGGAGGTGAATCCACGCTCGAGCCGGACGGTGCCGTTTGTCGCTAAAGCGACGGGTGTGCCGGTGGCAAAGATTGCCGCACGGGTAATGGCGGGAGAGGCGCTTTCAGCATTTCCTGAGCTGGCGGGAGCGCGCGCGCACCAGGAAAATGTGACGCATATTGCGGTGAAGGAAGCGGTGTTCCCATTTGCCCGGTTTGAAGGGGTGGATGTGATTTTAGGACCGGAGATGAAATCGACCGGTGAGGTGATGGGGATTGATAGCGCATTTGATGCGGCCTATGCCAAGGCACAGATTGCAAGCGGCATGGCGCTGCCGACTGGCGGTACGGCGTTTATTTCGGTGAAGGATGAGGATAAAGAAGCAATGGTGTTTATCGCCGAGACGCTGCGTGAGATAGGGTTTGACCTGATTGCTACAGGAGGTACGGCGACGTTTTTACAAGAAAAGGGGATTGCGGTGAAGCCGGTGAATAAGGTGCTGGAAGGCAGCCCGCATATTGTCGACCGGATGAAGGAAGGTGCGGTAGATTTGGTGATTAATACTACTGCCGGGGCGAAATCGATTGCCGATAGTTTTAGTATTCGCCGCACGGCGTTGCTGCTGAAAATTCCTTATTGCACCACGGATCGCGGGGCGCGCGAGCTGGTCTTGGCGCTGCGGCGCATGCAGGGTGATTTAGGGCTTGAAGTGCGGGCGCTTCAGGAATATGTTTCCTGAAGATATTCGAGACAGTACTCACAGCAGATTTATACGGAGTAACGTAATGGATAAATTTCCCATCACGCTGGAAGCATATAAACAACTGGAAGACGAGTTGCGTGATTTAAAGAAAGTGCAACGGCCGGCGATTATTGAGGCGATTGCTGAGGCGCGTGCGCATGGAGATTTGTCGGAAAATGCGGAATATCACGCGGCGCGGGAGAAGCAGAGCTTTATCGAGGGGCGGATTTTAGAGCTGGAAGATAAAACGGCGCGTGCGGAAGTAATTGATATTAGTAAAATATCTGGCAGTACGGTGAAATTTGGAGCGACGGTGTCGCTGGTGGATGAGGATACGGAAGTGGAGGTGAAATATCAGATTGTTGGGGAATATGAGGCGGATATTGAGCAAAACCGGATTTCTATCGTCTCACCCTTGGCGCGGGCGTTGATTGGAAAGAGCAAGGGGGATTCGGTGGAAGTGGCGGCTCCTGGTGGTGAACGCTATTATGAGATTATTGAAGTAGCGTATGTTTAGGCGGTGTTTCTGCCATCTATAGATGGCAATTTTCATAATCCGCTCATGTCGAAATGATTATTGTACTATCCCCTGTGTTTACAGTAGAATAGTGGATGTATGGATAAGAAACCGCGCATCAATACACGGTGGGGGGATGAGGCTGGTCTCTCTCTTCTAGAATTTGGTATGGTGATTGTGATCATCGGCCTGTTGGTGGCGGGTGTGACGACGATCAAGGAAGTGTTAAGCGCGGGGCGGCTGCGCAGCATCACGATTGAAGCGAATAATTACAAAGACGCGATCACGAATTTTAAGGATTTCTACAACGCCTATCCTGGCGATATGACGCGGGCATGGACGAATTGGGGTACGGATTGTGCGGCGACCATTGGGGCGTGTAACGGCGATGGCGATGGGTATATTGAATGGGATGATGAAGGCCCGATGGCCTGGGTGCATTTGCGGCTTTCGAGCATTGTGGAGAATGATTTATCAGGCACATGTGGCGGTGGCGGTAGCTGCCAGGCGTTGATTGGGGTGAATACACCAGAATCGGACTATCCTGCTGGGGGATTTTATCTGGAGACCGGTACCTGGGGCATGTTCTTAGGGTTTGGTGGTCAGCAAAGCACAGGCGTGAATAATGCACCACTGCTTCTGGCGAAAGAGGCGGCGGATATTGATCAGAAACTGGATGATAACAGCCCGGTGAGCGGCTGGGTGCGGAGTGCCAGCAATAGTGATAATTGTTATAATACAGGCACTTCACAGTATGTTGTGCAATCAACTACACCCAATGTGTGTGAGATAAAGTTTAAGTTGCGGAATTAGACTACCCCTAATGCTACTAGGATCGGCGGAAGTCTTTGATTTTCTACGCTATTAGGCGTAGGTTTTTTTGGGAATGATGCGTTCAAGATGACACAGAAAGAACCCACGGTGTGGGTATTATGTGATGACCGTGTGGGGCATGTGAACCAGGCGCTGGGCGTGGTGGAAGCGCTGGATGTGCCTTTTATACCGAAAAAGGTGGTGTTTAATCGCTGGGGGCGGCTGCCGAATATGTTGCGCGGGCGCTCGTTATTGGGGGTGAGTGCTGAGAAGAGTACGGAGCTTGAACCTCCGTGGCCGGATGTGGTGATTGCTGCAGGAAGGCGCGTGGCACCCGTTTCGGCGTATATCAAGAAGCAGAATGCCGGGCGGACATTTTGTGTGCAGCTGATGTGGCCGGGTTTTCCTGAGCAAGATTTTGATTTTATCGCGGTGCCGGAGCATGACGGCGTGCCGGAAGGGTTACGCGTGATGCAGACGCTGGGTGCCCCGCATCGTATTACACCGACGCTGCTGGAGCGCGAGGCGATGATCTGGCAAAAGACGTTGGAGCTGCTACCGAAGCCTTATATTGCGCTGTTGGTGGGTGGCGATAGCGGGAAATATGCGTTCACGCCGGAACATGCGGCGGAGTTGGGCAAGATGGCGTCGGGTTTTGCGCAACGTTTAGGCGGCTCGCTCTTGGTGACGACCAGCCGGCGCACCACGCCCGAAGCCGAAGCAGCGCTTAAAGACAGCGTGAGCGGGCAGTATTATTACCATAATTGGCAGACCGATCATAGCAACCCGTATATCGCATTCTTGGCGCTGAGCGAGGCGGTGCTGGTGACGGGCGATTCGGTATCGATGTGCTCGGAGAGCTGTGCCGCAGGCAAGGCGGTGTTTATCTACGCGCCGGAGGAGGCAACACCGGCGAAGCATCAGCGCCTGCACCAGGCGCTCTATGATAAGGGCTATGCAGCGCCATTTACGGCAGAGCATCTGGCAGCGTTTTCACACGGGAAGCAGGAGCGGCCGAAGCGGCTTGATACGGCTGCTGCGATCGCCGCGCAGATCAAAAAACGCTTAGGCTGGGGGGCTTAAGGCTTTTAGGCGTACGCTGGGCGTTTCTTTCTCTTTTTTATCCTTATTTTACAGTATGCTAACCGCTTTCTTTTTAAAAGACAGCGTTAACCTTTTCTTAACCTTATTTTGCTACACTTAGAGTGAGGGATAGTAGTGTAAGGAGTAGTGTAGGTGGCTATTAAGAAGAGATCTGGTATTCACTCGCCAACAGAAAAGGCTGATTACGATAAAATCGGCAGTGCTTTTGGTCAGAAAAAAGAAGGTTTTAAGACTGAATCTAAGCCAGAAGAACTAAGAGAGTTTCTTAGTGATGCTATTATTCATGTGATAAACCGCACAGGAAGTAGTGTTGAAGATATTGCTGAGCGTATAGGTGTACCTGAATTTTCTAAGAAGCATCTTTTAGGTGTGATTTCTGGCGAAATGGCGCTTTCTGAACCTGCTTTTGAATTGTTAACTACAGCGCTTTCTTTAGCGCCATATCCGGAGGTTCCAAAAGGAGAAAGAAGTAGAGATTATAATAGATTATATGGTGTGAGCTGGCTTCTATCTAGAAAAGTAAAAACCTTTAACGAAAGCGCAAAGCAGAACGGCCATAGTTATGCCTATATTATATTAATAACCGATGAAATATATGCGGAACGTAAGCGAGAATTACAAGAAAACCCTCTTCCCTCGTTATTTCCAGAAAATGAACAGGATATGGCGGTTGCTGCTGAGGATTTTTATGAGGCGGTGTTGCAGGCAGTAAAGAAAGAAAAGCTATTCTGGATGCTGGGAAGGCCACCCACGATAGATGAAGTGTTGCCAAAACTTGCAAAGCAGGCGCAGGTGGATATTTGGGAGCTGGAAGGATTACGCCGCCCGGAGTTTTTCCGTCGGAAAAAAGGGGACCACAAAATAGTGCTTTTAGATGACCCAGCGGTACGTATTGCGGATGCATTATACCCGGGTGGTGTAATGCATAAGAATGGTGTTAAAGATGTTATTGAGAAAGCCAATGCGTTATTTACCGCAGCACTGCATCTTCCGCCACTGCAAGCCCAGTGTTTGGGTACGGAGCGTTCTTTTGACGAGTTAATGCAGCTCTTAAATCCAAGACAATCAGGAATCCAAACTAAATTTACTACTTTGGTAAATGAAAAGAATTTTATTTTTGTTACCGACGAGATGTTACAGCCTGTGTTTGAAGAATATGGTGTTGTGGTGCCGGCAGAACAAGAAGCATTACGCCAGGCAGTAATTAAAAGAAGCAATGCACGTGTTATATCTGGTGCTTTTGATACACGGGAAAATATTGTGCAGAAGGCAGAAGTAGGGCATTTACCATTAAAGGAGCTTTTATACATGTTGCGCGTGTCGCATTTTATCACACAGGAAGATGCACCGAGGGTAGTTCCAGTAGAAGAGGTGGCCGGGTTGAATGTGCGTGTGGGTCCTGTGAGCACAACAACCGAGGCATTTCTATCCTGTATTGGAGTAAGTAGTAGTGCGGTTTCTCTGCATGAATTAGGAAAATCAATCCCACCTGAAGACACGCTGCGCAATTATGCCGCGTTTTATAACATGAGTGATAAGATAGACTTGTTTATGCGGTTGCGGGAGGAGGCGCTGCAGGCGCGGGAGGAAGCGAAGGCGGTGAAGCAGAATGGTGCCAAGAGAAAAAACGGTGCGCATACGAATGGTGTA
>JANQQO010000075.1 GCA_028289305.1 Rickettsiales bacterium
TGAATCAGGGCGGTACCGGGCTTGGGTTGCCGCTGTGTAAGATGTTTGTGGAGCTGCATGGCGGTACGTTGCAGATCGCAAGCCTGCGCGGGGTAGGGACCAAAGTGACGATCACCCTGCCGGTGAGCTGTGTGGTAGCGCAAAACCGCGTAATGCCGATGATATCGACGCCGAAACAAAATGGCGAAAAGAAGCCCGGCGCAGGTGCTGAGGCGGCGAAGAAGGCCGCACCCGCGCTGAAAGCCAAGAAAGCGACGGCGCCGAAAGTGGCCGAAGCAATAGAGGCGGCCGAAGCGAAAAAAGCCACCTCCGTGAGTGGCGGCGCGCGCAGCAGCTCTTCGGGAATGCAAGCCAGCCCGCAATGGGAAGAGGAATAGGCTAAGTAGGGAATGGGGAAGTAGGGAATAGGAATGGTGAGGGATTAGGCGTTAGGCTTTAGGGATCAGGTTTCAGGTTTCAGGTTTCAGGTTCTAAAAGGGTGGTGGTAGATTTTCTGGAATTTAACACCCAACACCCAACACCCAACACTCAACATTCAGCACTCAACACTCAACACCTCTTAATGATGGCGTTTGATGATCAGTTTGATGCCGTTTTCGAGATCTTCTTGGTGATTTTTGCTGAATTCTTCCAGATGCCATTGATATTGGCGGGTGGTTTCGACCAGCACCTCGATCACCTGGCCGGGATTGTCGAATTCACTGGGTAGCGCGGCGTGTAGCTTGGGATAGGCGCTGAAAATATACTCGCCCTCTTTTTCATCATTATGGTGGTCGATGAGCACGTGGAGGATTTCATCATAGCGCAAATAACCGCTGATCAAGGCTTTGAGCAGATGTAGCTCAAAAATGCCGAAGCGCAGCAAATCGCCGTCATATTTCTGAATTTTCTGCAGGCCATACCAGGTATGTTTAGCCAGGCCCAGTAGGTTGCTGTGCTGCTCATCCTCATCATAGGTGTCATCGGCGCGCAAGATGTGGAGAAACTCATCCCACGCGGCGCGCAGCAATACAAAATTGGTCTCTTCGATGATAGTGCTAGCATCCTGCGCCAGCGTTTTCCCGTTAAAACTGAGTTGCTTACCAAATCCCAGCATAGAGCACGTCCCTCACAAATATGACGCCCCCCAGCGCCGAAAGAACATGAACAATAGCATATAAGCTCTTGTGTCACAAGAAAAAACGCCGACGTACGGTTGTTTTTTGCCGCGTTGCACAACCGGGGGTTGTTTTTGTGCGGGGTGGGGTTAGGGGGTGCTAGCGAGGGGGGAGCTGGGTATCACGTTCTTGCTCTGGACCGAGTTCTCCTCTTAAGATAGGTTCTATGGTTTTTGGGGGATAGGAAAGGCGGAAATTACCTTCTACTTTACGAATAAGTGGGTTTTTCTGATTCTTGACAGCCGTACCATTATGGAACAAATCAAGATACGATAACTGTTGATTTGCTTTCCTCATTGCTTCGAGTGCCTGGTCTTCTGAATCATATTTTCCAGGTGCAATATATGCTCCGCCTGCCTTCTCAAAGCAGGTAAGAAAGGTTATTATTTCTTCTTTTTCTTGCTCGATAAGATGTGCTACATCTTGAAACGCTTTATTTCCTTTCAATTTGATATCTGGGTCAAACGCGACAGACGTAACGACTAATGTGCTTTGCCCTGGTGGTAATACTAAATTTTCTATAGTGAAATCAGGAAGGGTTTTTCTTACTGAGTTCATTACTTTTAGATTTTCTGTGTCTATCTGCACAAATCTACATTTATCCATATGGATTTTACCACCAAGAAGAGCATTTAGAGGGTTGGAAAAGAGAGAAAAGCTAGAGCCACATGTGTGAGTATGATGAAAAATAGGGTTGAAGACGGAATTTCTTGCATGCCCCTCTTCGATCCCGTGAATGATTACATCCTCACCACTGAACAGGGCATTGCATGTTGCGATGGCGCTGTCATAAAATCCACTAGGTTGTTGGTATTTTTGTGTCATCGTTATTCTTTTTGTTGGTGTCTTCTCCATGAGAATATACCACAGAATCCTTAACAAAGCGTTAATCGGGGAAAAATGTTGCAATATTAAGGGGGAGCGTATAGAGAAACCGGGAATCTGAGGACAGGTGACTGAAGGCAGAGGACAAAAATGGAGGAGCCGAAGGCGACGACTAGCGACCAAGTGGGAGCTTAAGCCTTAGCGGCGCTTGAGCGTCATTAAAGAGGACTGAAGAATCTCTTCTTTTTCTGTCTTCTGGAGGACACCCCCCTCACAAATCTGGCGCTGCTTCGCTAAAGCTACGCAGTGCTCAGATTTGTTGCTCCCCCCGCAGGGCAGGGGGAGAGGTGAAGGGGGGAGTATAAAAATGCACAATAAAGGAAGACAGACGTGAAATTATTGGTGACCGGGGCGGCGGGATTTATTGGTAACACCTATGTAGCGCAGCGCGTGGCAGCGGGCGATGAGGTGGTGGTGGTCGATGCGTTGACCTATGCGGGGTTTAGAGAGAATCTAGACTGGATCACGCCCAAAGAGCGCTGGCGCTTGGTAGTGGGGGATATTGCCGATGCCGCGCGGGTGCGGCGCTTATTCGCCGAGTTCGAGCCCGATGCGCTGGTGCATTTTGCCGCAGAATCGCATGTGGATAACTCGATCAACGGCCCGGCGGTGTTCATCAAAACCAATGTGGAAGGCACATTCGTATTGCTGGAAGCCGCGCGCGAATATTGGGGGCGGCTTAAGGGTAAGAAGAAAGCCGCGTTTCGCTATTTACAGATTTCTACTGATGAGGTGTATGGCTCGCTTGGGAAAGAGGGGATGTTTACTGAGGAATCGCCGATGCGGCCGAATTCCCCGTATTCTGCCTCGAAGGCGGCCGCCGATCACCTGGTGCGCGCCTGGCATCACACCTATGATTTGCCGGTGCTGATCACCAATTGCACCAATAATTACGGACCGCGGCAATACCCAGAAAAGCTGATCCCGCGTATGATCATCAATGCGCTGACGGGGCGGGAACTGCCGATTTATGGCGATGGAAGCAATGTGCGCGATTGGATTCATGTGGAGGATCACTGCCGCGGGGTGCATCTGGCGCTCGAGAAAGGCGTGCCGGGCGAGACCTATGCGTTTAGCGGACATGCGGAAAAGAGCAATCGCGAGACGGTGGAAGCGATTTGCGCCGAGATGGACCGGGTGCGGCCGCGCGAGGATGGGAAATCCTACACCGAGCAGATCGCCTTTGTGAAAGATCGCCCGGGGCATGATTGGCGCTATGCGATCAATGATAGCAAGGCGATGCAGGAGCTGGGCTTTACCCATGCATATACCTCGTTTGAGCAGGGGCTTGCGGCAACAGTGGCGTGGTATTTAGAAAACCCCGAATGGTGCGCAAGCGTGCTCGGGGAGCCAGTGGCCCTTGCAGGGAATGGGGATTAGGCTTTAGGGATTAGGAAAAAAGGCAATACCCTCTAATCCCCAATGCCTAATCCCTAACGCCTTTTCTTGTTAGCGCTTGCATGCTTAAGGGAAGTATTTATAGTTTGGAAAGGGTTTTTTCCCCAAGCGAGCACCGAAGAGGCTTTACTACATGAAGGGTATTATTTTAGCAGGGGGGGCAGGCACACGGCTGATGCCGCTGACGGCGTGCGTGAGCAAGCAATTGCTGCCGGTATATGATAAGCCGATGATCCATTACCCGCTGGCGATGCTGATGCGGCTGGGTCTCAGCGAGATTCTGATTATTTCCACGCCGCGCGATGTGCCGTTTATCCAGCAATTGCTGGGTGATGGCAGTGAGCTTGGGATTACGCTACATTATAAAGAACAGCCAAAGCCGGATGGGATTGCGCAGGCATTTTTGATTGGCGAGGAGTTTATTGGCGATGATAAAGTCTGTTTGGTGCTGGGGGATAATATCTTCTATGGCCAGGGACTTGCGCGGTATTTGAAGAATGCGGCGCAGATTGATAAAGGCGGGTGTGTGCTGGCCTATCACGTGAAAGACCCGGAGCGCTATGGTGTGGTGGAATTTGATGGCGATAAAAAGGCGATCAGCATTGAGGAAAAGCCGGAAAAGCCGAAATCGCCCTATGCGGTGACGGGGATTTATTTTTATGATGCCGATGTGGTGGAGATCACCAAGGGCCTCAAACCTTCGGCGCGCGGTGAGCTGGAGATCACCGATGTGAATAAGGTCTACCTAGAGCGCGAGGAGTTGAAGGTGGAGATTATGGGGCGCGGAATGGCGTGGCTGGATACCGGTACGCCGGAATCGCTGATGGCTGCGGCGCAATTCATCAAGACGATTGAGGATCGGCAGGGCTTGAAGATTGGCTGCGTGGAGGAGATTGCGTTCCACCAGGGCTTTATCACCGGAGAGCAGCTTAAAGGCATTGCAGAGAAATATGGCAAAACGGCGTATGGGGAGTATTTACAAGCGATTGTAAATGAGGGAAGGAGCCAGTTTTGGTTTACATAGAAAACCCCATCATCGTGCTGGGGGCCGAAGGGCAGCTGGGCGCCGCATTGCTGCATTTGCTGGGTGAGCGCGCGATTGGGCTGACCAAAGCAGAAGCGGATTTTACCCAGCCTGAAAAAATTCCTGCGACCTTGGTGAAATATGAGCCGAGCGCGATTTTTAACGCTGCGGCGTATACCGCGGTGGATCGTGCTGAGGAAGAGGAGGAGCTCGCGCATGTGATTAATGCGAAAGCGCCTGAGGCACTTGCGATCTATGCGCATGAAGAGGGGATGCCGTTTATCCATTACT
>JANQQO010000089.1 GCA_028289305.1 Rickettsiales bacterium
GCCCCTATCATCATTCCGCTTTTCCTGTTCGATCAAACACGAGAGACGTTCAATATCTGGTTCCAAGCAGTATTAGGCTACACGTTGCAGCCCATGATAGTCTTCGCCTTCCTTGCCTTCATGGTTGAAGTGCTCGGCGTGCTCATACACGGCCCTCAGGTGCAGCCCGGCTTGCAACAAGCTCCCATCGGCGTTTATCCTATCTTGCGTGAAGCACACCGCGTGATGACGACTACTAGCCAAGATCCAGAACCCTTCATCAATGGCCAAACCGCCCTAGAAGAAAATGTCGATACCCAAGATGATCCACAGGTTGACAGCAAACGGGAAGATTTAAAAAGCTGGGGTATCGTATTACCTAACTTCTCCTTTGTTCCAGCAAGCCAAAACCCCTCTTTCCAAGGCATTAACATTCCTCCAGATCAATATCACGAATTTATGGTTCGCTTGTTGATTATTAATCTCATTGCCTTCACTCTGGTGCTCGCACTCATGATGGCGTTTTTATTCACCGCAGTAGAAATGGGTGGCCGCCTAGCCGGTATTAGCATTGGTGCTAACCTGTCAGGGCGTAGTAATTTTGTGTTTAAGGGAGCACAAAAAGCAGTAAAAAGCGCTGTTAGTGCGGCAAAACAAGCAGCAACATCGGGAGGATAGGTTATGCGCGCATCTTCCCTATATAGACTATTTTGTGCATTATTCATCTGTGCGCTTTTCTATGCGTTGTTAGCGCCAGAGGCATCAGCCCAGCAGTGTATCAAGGATGTTAGCAACTTAGGTACACCCGCCGAAGAAGCGAATGATTGCCAAAGAGATATAGAAGGCATCACCCGCCCTATAATGTGCTGCGTTCAAAATGTCACCAACGCCATTGTTGATGATTACTTAGCCCGTATGGCAGATCAGCTCCGCAACGCCGTATTAGCCATGATGATGCTCGCCATCATCCTGCTGGGCTATCGCATTGCCCTTCGTGCAGAAGATACAGATTCCGCTAAAGGGGCAACTATGTCACTACTGTTTAAATTGCTGATTGTTAGCTATCTGGTGCTTGAGGTCGGCATCGCCGAATGGGGCCCATTGATGATTAGCAGCAGCCAAGCAGTTGCGTCAGCGCTTCTGGGTGCTCTGCCCTTCACTGTCGACCATATTGGGCAACAGAGCTATGTCAGCAACGCGCTTCCTGGAGACATCACCACAATCAGCGATCTAGAGCCTCCGTTCATGCCAGATAATCCTGGTGGGCAGGAGCTCTGGTATCGGTTTGATCAAATGATCTATGCCGTTCTTGGCATCGGGTATGATACCCCTTCTATCCCTGGAGGAGCGATTGGTATTGCTGCCGTTTTAGTAGGGCTCATATTTCTTGGCCCCTTTGGCTTTGTGATATTTACGCTTGTGATACCCCTTATCATCGCCCTGATCATTGGTGCGGCTACGGCTGTGTTAACATTTGCCGTCACGTTTTTAGCTAGCGCATTTTTGATGTCTTTAGCGCCATTATTCATCCCCATGGTACTCTTCCGTCGTACCGCTAATTTGTTTAATGGATGGCTTGCTCAGCTGCTCAGCTACTCGCTGCAACCTATCCTTCTCACAGCGTTCCTCGTGCTGATGCTCAACATCATGGATGGCATTATGATCGATATGTCTGCGCTCTATCGTGATGCGTTCAACACCATGCAAAGCCCAAATGCAAAAAATACTGTTTCTGTCATGACAGATGAGAAAAAGCGTACCAGTGCCGAAGAGCCCGGTGTTGAGGAAACATTCACCGGCTATATTTATCGAATGAGTGGCGCCAAGCTTATCGTTGATCGCACGGTTGGTTACGTGAAGGGCTTGGTTGCAAGTTATGTTTCTGTGCCCTTCCTTGGGTGGAATTGGAATAAGATCAAAGAATTTATAGTCACCATCATCCTCGGCTTTCTCTTATTGATTGTGATGATTGGTTTCCAGCTACACCTCCCTCTTATGGTCACAGAAATTCTTGATGATGCCACCGTCAGCCGTATTGGCTATCGCTTTGTCCAACGCCCACTAACCCGTGCTGGTGCCGCTGCCCAAAGGGGGTTAGTGCGCGGCTATGACGCGGTGGCAAAAAAGGGGAGAAGTGCGGCTAAAGCTGCTGTACGCAAGGGGGCTCAGACTCTAAGGGGAGGTGGAGGATGAGCCGCATAAAACATATCCTTCTCCGCACTATCCTTCTCTGTAGCCTCCTCCCGCTGCTGTCAGGCTGCATGATCACACCACGCGATCTGTTCAGCTATATAGGTGATCCAGACACCACTTTCTCAACACCGTTTAACATAAGGTTTCTAAAAGCTGGTGACCCCAGTGCTGACCATGACAGAGACCGCATGTGTATGTCTATGCGTACGGCTTTTGATGTGCCATCAACTTTTGAAACAGGGCTGCTGGTGAAAGATATTCCTAATGGCCCACAAAATGTTGGCCCCTTAGATTGGATCGCTGCCTCAATAGAAGCGCAAATAAACGATGCGGTCAGAGAGATATTTACCCAAATGGTAAATAGCCCAGGTTTTCAAAACACCCTTGCGGGTATGATGCTGCTGGTAGTGATTTTCTATGGCATTTCCGTTGCGTTAGGCAGTTCTTCCGCCCAGCCATTTATTGTTGTCATGACAGTGATCAAGCTTGGGGCGGTTTCTTATCTATTGGCTAATTATAACAATTTCTATATCTGGGTTAGAGAGCCTTTAGAAAATATTATCCTTGGCCTTATGGCCTATATGTCCACGAGTTTTTCTGGTATCCAACTAGATCCTAACGAGCCACTCAATGTCTTCACCCCCTTTAGCGCGTTGATAAGCAGCTTCTTCTCGATTGGTTCAATGCAGGTGATTCTTGCTCTTATGCTCTCTGGTCTTTCAGGGCTGCTCTATATCATCTTCTTCCTCTTTATCTTCATCACCTATTTCTTGGCAGTGTTGATGGCGGTGAAAGTCTATCTCTTCACCCTCGTTGCTCGTGGTTTCCTCTATGCCTTGGCGCCTATCTTCCTTCTTTTCCTGCTCTTCCGACAAACCCAGTCACTCTTTCAGAACTGGCTAATGCAGCTCATCAGCTTTTCTCTCCAGCCCATCCTGGTTTTCACCTTCTTGGGGCTATTTAATGCGATGATTCTAAGTTTTATCGCAGGCCTGCCAGAAATACCGCCTCCACCCGCAGAAGAGCCCATGGTCTGCTATATGAAGTGGTTTTCTATTCTTGGTTTTGAGGCTGCTACTTTTAACTGGTGGAGTTTTTCCGAAGACCAGGGCAAAACTTTTATAGGAGGCTTCTGGCCAGATCTTCCCATCAATCTTTTTGTCTTGCAGGTGCTGGCTATCATGACCATCGTCATGTTGCTTTTTGTTAAATGGGCAGAGCAGGTGGCGTCACAAATCGCCCGTGCGTTCACCCTTGCAAGCGATAGCCCTATTCGCGGCTGGGAGGCCACCAGCGCTACCATTATTGGTGCCGCAAACTCACCAGTACAGGGCGTACGCGGCTTCCTCTTTGGTGCCATCGACAATGCCGGCCAGCGTACAGGCGGCATCTTGCGCGGCAGAAATCCTGTTCGAGGCTTCACGCAGGCATGGAAAAATGCAGGGCAGCAAACACGTCGCCAGGTGCGCCGTGCCCAGCGCAGCTCCATGGGGCTAAAGGAGTAGCGCAATGGCCAATACGCGTACTTATACCTCCACCCCATTTCGGCGATTCCGTATACTATTATTACTGCCGGTATTCTTGCTGCTTACAGCCTGTCCGCTTACCCCTAAGTTCA
>JANQQO010000102.1 GCA_028289305.1 Rickettsiales bacterium
CGGAAGAGCGCTTGAGTGATTTGACGCTTTCCACCCCGGCGAAAAAGCCCTTTGCCCTGACATTGGGGGAGGTAACGGTGACGCTGACGGCGCATTGGAAGCGCCGCCTCGTGCGTGCGGGCAGTGATGGAAAAGTGTATAATATCGGGGTGAAGCGGGATTTACAGGCGCTGCAAAAGCGCTTAGGGCGTATCAGCAAGGCGTGATAATTCTTGCGCTTCATGCGCATCTCTCTAGAATCCCCACTCTTTTGAGTAGAACGCCATCCCACTGGTGCGTGTTTTTGATTCCCCTGGATTCCAGCTTTCGCTGGAATGACAATGGGGTAAAAAGTAAAAACCGTGCTTGAGTAATGGAGGAGCGTCAGCGACGACTAGCGACCAAGTGGGAGCGCAGCCTTAGTGGCGCTTGAGCGTTGTTTATAAAGCAAGCAGGGGAACCTGGATCCCCACCTTCGCTTACGCTCGGTGAGGATGACGAGGATTAGAAGGAGAAATAATGCGTCCTGTTATTGCGATTATTGGGCGGCCGAATGTCGGCAAATCGACGCTGTTTAACCGGCTTTCTGAGCACGGTAAGGCGCTGGTGCATGATACGCCAGGGGTGACGCGTGACTATAAGGAGGCGGAAGGGAGTTTAGGCCCGCTCACCTTCACGGTGGTGGATACGGCCGGGCTGGAGGAGGATAAAGCCGAGATGGCTCAGGCGATGCAGGCGCAGACCGAGGCGGCGGTGAAAAAGGCGGATGTGCTGCTATTCGTGGTGGATGGGAAGGCGGGGATCACTGCGATGGACGAGCATTTTAGCCGCTGGGCGCGCAAGAGCAATACGCCGGTGGTGATGGTGGTGAATAAATGCGAGGGGAAGATTGCACCAGCGGTGCAGGAAGACGCGCTGCGCTTTGGTTTTGGTGAACCGGTCGCGATTTCAGCAGAGCATGGCCTTGGGATGGCAGAGCTCTATACCGCGGTGGCAGAGCATTTGCCGGAGGAAGAACAAGAGGAGATGGATGCGGAGGAGGAGAGCGAGGGGCCGGTGTGCTGCGCGATTATTGGGCGGCCGAATGTCGGCAAATCGACCCTGCTGAATCAGATTTTGGGGGAAGAACGGGCGATTACCGGCCCGGAAGCGGGGGTGACGCGGGATGCGGTATATAGCAGTACGCAGATTGACGGGCAGGAGATACAGCTGGTGGATACTGCTGGCATACGTCGGCGGGTGCAGAGCGGTGATACGCTGGAAAAGCTCTCAGTGGAAGCAACCGAATATGCGTTGCGCTTTGCGCATGTGGCGGTGGTGGTGGTGGATGCGACGCAGGGCATGGAAAAGCAGGATATACAACTGGCGGGTCATGCCTGGGAAGAGGGGCGCGCGGCGGTGATTGCGCTGAATAAATGGGATGCGGTGCAGGATCCGGATGCGGTGGAAGAGGAGATTGCCTACCGCTTGGAGAAATCGTTCTCGCAGGGCAAGGGGATACCGGTATGTCGGATTTCTGCATTGAAAAACAAAGGGATAAAAGAGCTGCTTGCGGAGGTGCTGGCGGTATATGCGCGGTGGAATCAGCGGATTAGCACCGGGCAGCTGAATAACTGGTTGGAGCGTGTGGTGGACGAGCACCCGCCGCCGCTAGTGGGAAATCGGCGGCTGAAGTTGCGCTATATGACCCAGACGAAAACGCGGCCGCCGCAATTTGTGGTATTTGCGAGTCGCCCAAAAGCGGTTCCCGCGAGTTATCACCGTTACCTACTCAACCATTTGCAGCGCCAATGGACGTTTGCTGGGGTGCCGTTGCGATTGGTGTTTAAAGGGAATAAAAATCCTTACGTGTAAAGGCTTTACCTGCTATTTTAGGCATGGTATACTCAAAATTCGGCCGTAATGGTTGTGTGCAAAAATAAACTGGGGGCAACACAGCATGGCAGGCGGTAAAACGCAAAACGGACATAAGCTTTCTTTATTGATTCCCGCTGTTGTTTACGCATTGGTGAGCCTGACAGCGTGCCGGGATATTGGAATTTCGAATGCTGGGTTTGATAATACGGATTCGGTGGCGGGGGATTATCTCTCGGCGCGATTTGCGGTGCAGTATCACGATACGCAGCAAGGGATTCAGCGACTGAATGCGGCTTTAAGCAAGGATCCAGAGAATGTAGAACTGCTGATGAAGGCGTATATGCTGCTGCTCAGCAATGGGCAAATTCAGCAGGCGGCGCAGCTGGCTGAGCGCTATGTAGCGCAGGAGCCAAGCGCTTCCAGGGCACATGTGGTGATCGCGGTATATCATGCAATGCGCTATGACCGAGATTTTCAGAACACGGTGACGTATTTACGCACATTGGATAGCCAGCCGGTGCGCGAGCCGAATGTGGCAAGCGAGCTGGTGATCCCGCTGTTATTGGCCTGGGCGGAGCTCGGACATGGCAACGGTAAGGCAGCGTTGCATGCGCTGGATACGCTCGATGATGCGGGTACGGAGCCCTTTGCGAAATATCAACGGGCCTTGATGCATGATGTGTTGGGCAATACGGATGCGGCAGCGGTGCATTTTGCGGAATTGACCGACGGGATGCTCGATTCCTTCCGCCTGGTGGAAGTAGCGACGAATTTCTATCTGCGCCATGGCTTGGAAGATGCGGCAGAGGCGTTGGTGACGAAGTATTTACGGGAGCAGCCCTCGCTTAATTTAACGGATACGGAATTGCTGAAGCCACGTGAAGCGCTGGTAGCCAATGCACAAGATGGCATGGCAGAAGTGATGCTGGAAATGGCAAGTTTCCTGTATCAGCGGCAGCAATTAGGTGAGGCTGCGGCCTATGCGCGGTTAGCAGAATATCTGGCGCCGTCCCTATCGCATGCGCAGGTGCTGCTTGCGAATATCCACAAGGAACAGACCGATTATGCCGGTGCGGTGGCGTTTTATGAGAAGGTGAAAAGCCCACCATTTTTTGCGTGGCAATCGCGGATGGATATCGCGCGGCTACACAGCAAAATGGGTGAGCTGGAAAAGGCACGCACGGCCCTGTTGGCTATGGCAGAAGAGCGGCCGGAGGAATATAACGCGCTGTTAACCCTGGCGGATATCCTGCTGGATAAAAAAGATTATGCGGGTGCGGCGGTGGAATATGACAAGGCGATCGCACGAATTGATTACCCGATGAAGCGCCATTGGGTGGTGTTTTACGCACGCGGCATTGCCTATGAGCGCATTAAAGAATGGGATAAGGCCGAAACAAGCTTCCTAAAGGCGCTGGATTTAAACCCAGATCAGCCGGATGTGTTGAATTATCTGGCGTATAGCTGGTTGGTGTTGGATAAAAATATTTACCGGGCGGCAGCGATGCTGAAACAGGCGGTGAATCAGCGTCCGAATGATGCGCATATCATCGATAGCTATGGTTGGGCGCTGTATAAATTGGGGCGGTTTGACGACGCGCTGGCGCATTTGGAGCGGGCGAATCTGCTGATGCCGTATGATCCGACGACGAATGACCATCTGGGTGATGTGTATTGGAAGCTGGGGCGGCGTAATGAGGCCAAGTTCCAGTGGGAGCGGGCGCTTTCCTTTGGTCCGGAGCCGGAGGATGTTGAGAAGATCAAAATCAAGCTGACACAGGGGATTACCACGACACCATTTACGGTATCGGAGAGTGGCGCGGTGGCTGAGCCCATCAAACTCAATTGATGATTTTTTTTTCTAGTTAAGCGCGGTGATGGACTATATCACGGACACAGCGCCGGCGAAACTCAACCTCTATTTACATGTGACGGGGCAACGCGACGACGGCTATCACACGCTGGATGGGCTGGTGGCGTTTTTAGGCGTGCAGGATACGTTACGCGCGGCGCCGCTTGAGAATGGCGTGTCACTCGCGATTATGGGGCCGCTAGCGCCCTATCTTGATGTGAAGCAGAATCTGATTTATCGCGCGGCAAAGGCGCTGCGGGAAGCCTGTGCGGTGCCAGAGGAGCGCGGTGCGGCGTTTACTTTAGAGAAGCATGTTCCTATAGCAGCAGGGCTTGGAGGCGGTTCGGCGGATGCGGCCGCAGCACTCCGGCTGTTATGCCGCCTGTGGGAGATAACGCCTGAACCAGGCGTGTTGGAGGAGGTGGCGGCAGGCGTGGGAGCGGATGTGCCGGTGTGCCTGGAAGGAAGCGCGGCGTTTATTGCAGGGAGTGGTGAGGAGGTAGCACCGGTGGCGCTGCCTGTGCTGCATCTGGTGCTGGTAAATCCACGGGTGATGCTGCCGACCGCGGGAGTGTTTGCTAAGGGATTTGAGCATTATAGGGCGGCGGTGGACCGGCCAGCGTTTGGTGATGTGGCAGCAGTGGTGGATTTCTTGCGGGCGCAGCATAATGATCTAACGGAGAATGCGGCGGCGGAAGTGCCGCAGATTTGGGAGGTGTTGGCGGCATTGGAGGCATTGCCGGGCTGTGCATTAGCGCGTATGAGTGGGAGCGGGGCGACGTGTTTTGGCGTATTTCCCGATGCAGAAGCGGCCAAGGGGGCGGCTGGTTTGTTACGCGCGCAGCGGCCAGAGTGGTGGGTGGAA
>JANQQO010000103.1 GCA_028289305.1 Rickettsiales bacterium
CCTACTGCTAATTTGCCTAATTGGAATGGGCCGTAAGCGGTGCGGATGAGGCGATTGACCTCTAAGCCGAGATGGGCACAGATGCGGCGGATTTCCCGATTTCTTCCTTCGGTTAAAATCATGCGGAGCCAGTGGTTGCGGCCACTACCCTGGCGCTCAAGCGTGGCGGTGATGGGGCCGTATTGGATGGGCTTGCCGGAGTCATCTTGGATGGTGATGCCGTGTTGGAGGCGGCTTAACGCTGCTTCATCCACGCGGCCATGGACGCGCACGCGGTATTCACGCGTAAAGCCAGTATCTGGGTGGGCAAGGCGGCCGGCGAGGGTGCCATCAGTGGTGAGGAGGATCAGGCCTTCGCTGTTCAGATCGAGCCGGCCGACGGAGACGACGCGCGGGAAATCGCTAGGCAAGAGGGAGAAGAGTGTCGGGCGGTTTTTCGGATCGTGATGGGTAGTGATGACGCCGGTGGGTTTATGGAAGCGCCACAGGCGCGGCTTTTCAGGGGTGGGTAGTGGGTTGCCATCGACCAAGATGGTATCGCTGGGCAAGACGGTGTGGGCGGGGGTGGTGAGGCGTGTACCGTTTACTTCGACGCGACCCTCTGTGATCCAGCGTTCGGCCTCACGGCGGGAGCAGAGGCCAGCGCGGGCGATGACCTTGGCGATGCGTTCTGGTTGTTGGGTGGTCATTTTTGTTGGTGGTAGGCCAGAGCTGCGTCGGTGAAGGCGGTGAGGAGGGCGGTGTCGCCCGCGTTGATTTCCAGCTCAGGATGCCATTCCACACCGAGGCAGAAGGGGTGTTCAGGGTATTCAATGCCTTCAATGACGCCATCGGGCGCGGTGGCATTGATGACGACGTTATCGCCGACGGTTTTGACGGCTTGGTGGTGGTTGCTATTTACCTCGAGTTCGGTAGTGCCGGTGATGCGGTGGAGCAGGGTGTTTTCTTCGATGGTGACGGAATGCCAGGGCTCGCTGCGCGGGGTGGGCTGCTGGTGTTCCAGCGCGTTTTCGACCTCATCGGGGATGTGCTGGATCAGCGTGCCGCCGAGGATGACATTCATCAGTTGTTGGCCAGCGCAGATGCCGAGGATGGGGAGTGGGGTGCTGAGCGCGATCTTGGTGAGGGCGTATTCGAAATGGGTGCGTGATTCGTTGATGACGGTTTTTTCATGCTGGGTTTCTTCGCCGTAAAGCTCGGGCGGAATATCGATATCGCCGCCGGTAAGCAGCAGGCCATCGATAATCTGAAGGAAATCTTCGATGCATTCGGTTTCATGCGATAGGCCGATCGGCGTTGCGCCATGGCGGGTGATGGCGGCGAAATATTCCTTGCGCAGCGCATACCACGGCATGGGCGAATACAGGCCTGGCTCGTGCGCATCTAGGGTGACGCCGATGAGCGGGCGGGTCATTGGATTGCCATGAGTTGGTTTAAGATGCTCTCGCTAAAGCTGCTTAAAAAAGCATAGCCTTTTTCGGTGCGGGCGATGACGACATTGCGGCGATCTTCCGGATCTTTGCTGCGGGAGATGAGTTCGAGCTTTTCTAGCGCATCGAGCGCGCGGCAGATCGCGGGCTTAGAGATGTTGAGCGCGGTGGCGAGCTGGCGGACGCTGCGCGATTCGGACTCGAGATAGAGGGTGAGGAGGACGCTGATTTGCCGAGCGGAAAGGTCATACGCGCCGCTGCGCACGCCTTCGAGCATAACGCGGTGCCAGAGCAGCAGCGCTTCTCTATTGCCGGGGGAATCGAAATTATGTGCAGGCGTATTCATTTCGCTTGTGGAATGATAAGCGGTGGGTGGTGAGGTGTCAAGGGAAGGGCGATGTGAGGATGTGAAGATGTGAAGATGTGAGGAAAAATTACTCCCCCCCTGCGGGGGAGTCGAAAAATCGCAGATTTTTCGGAGGGGGGGTGAGGAGGTAGTAATCTTTTCTTAAAACCCCCCACCGAATCGCATGATGCGTTTTACGCATATGCTCTTCGACTCCCCCGCAAGGGGGGAGTAAAGCGTAGGGCGTTAGGGATTGGGGATGACAAGGAGGTTCGTGCTGGAGATTAATGCTTAAAGTGGCGGATGTTGGTGAAGACCATGGCCATATCGCGGATGTTGGCGGCCTCGATGACTTCGTCATCACGAATGGAGCCGCCGGGCTGGATGATGGCGGTAGCGCCCGCTTCGTGTGCGGCGATGACGCCATCTGCGAAAGGGAAGAAAGCATCAGAGGCGACGACCAGACCGCTCCCCGTTTTTTTCTCGCCGCATTTGGAGGACGCGATTTGAGCGGAATCGACACGACTCATTTGCCCTGCACCAATGCCGACGCTGGTGTGATCGCGCGTGAAGACGATGGCGTTGGATTTGACGTGCTTGCAGACGGTGAAGGCAAAGAGCATTTCGGCAATTTCGTCTTTTGTTGGCTTGCGTTTGGTGACTACTTTAAGGTCTTTTTCGGTGACGATTTTGTAATCGCGGGTTTGTACCAGCAGGCCGCCAGTGATGGTTTTAAGCTGAAGATCTTGGCGTGTGTTTTCGGGCAGATCGCCGGTTAGCAACACGCGGAGATTTTTCTTGCGGGTGAAGATGGCGCGGGCGCGTTCACCCGCCTCAGGCGCAATGACCACTTCGACGAAGATATCGGAAATGGCTTCTGCGGTGGGTTCATCGATGGGTTGGTTTAGCGCGATGATGGAGCCATAGGCGCTGACGGGATCGCAGGCATGGGCTTTTTTGAGGGCATCAGCAAGGCTATCGCCACAGGCAACGCCACAAGGATTAGCGTGTTTGATGATGGCGGCGGCGGGCGAGGAGAATTCGTTGACGAGTTCGAGCGCGGCTTCGGCATCGCTTAGATTGTTGTAGCTGAGCGCCTTGCCTTGGAGCTGGGTGGCGTTGGCGACAGACGGTTGCTTAGGATCAGTAATATACAGTGCGGCGGCTTGGTGCGGATTTTCGCCATAGCGCAGCGCGGCGGCACGGGTGGCAGAAAGCGTGAGGGTGGTAGGGAGCGTGCTTTCTTCGCCGCTATCTTGGGCGTGTTGCGTGGCGAACCAGTGTTGGATGGCGGTATCATAGGCAGCGGTGCGGGCAAAGGCTTTTGCCGCGAGTTCTTGACGGAGGGCGAGGGTGGTTGCGCCTTTATGGGCTTCTATATCAGCGAGGATGCTGGGGTAATCAGCTGGGTCGGTAGCGATGGTAACATCGTGGTGGTTCTTGGCGGCAGAACGGATCATCGATGGACCGCCGATATCGATATTTTCAATGCAGGTGGCCGCATCTTTGCCCTGGGCGACCGTGTCTTCAAAGGGATAGAGATTAACAACGACGAGATCGATGGGGGTGATGTTTTGTTCTTTAAGTGCTTGTTGATGGGCTTTGTTATCACGGATGGCGAGGATGCCGCCATGAATGTGGGGATGGAGGGTTTTGACACGACCATCCATAATTTCTGGGGAGCCGGTATGCTCGGCGATGTCGGTGACGGGCAGCTTGGCATCGCGCAACGCCTTTGCCGTACCGCCGGTGGAAAGCAGCGTGACATTGTGCTTCACCAAGTGTTCTGCGAATTCAATGAGGCCTTCTTTGTTAGAAACGGAGAGGAGGGCGGTGTGTATGTGACGTTCCATATGGACTTCGGCGATTTCTTATGCTTTATAAATGGGTAGTCTTTGTGCGGCGTTCCTTCCGTGTCTAGACGTGGATGGTGTATAATCTTGGGACGCTGAGTACAAGTAAAAAATGAGGAGCCATAGGTATGTATGACCCGGATAATGTCTTTGCGAAGATGATTCGCGGTGATGTGCCGTGTAGCAAAGTGTATGAGGACGACCAGATATTGGCGTTTCATGATATTTCGCCGGCTGCCCCGGTGCATGTATTGGTGGTGCCGAAGGGGCAATATATGTCGTTTGCGGATTTTGTGGAAGCAGCAGGGGCTGCGGGTATCAGCAAGTTTTTTGTGACAGTGGGGCGTATTGCCAAAGAGCTCGGCCTGGATGATGCGGGGTATCGCCTGATTACGAATCACGGAGCGGATGCGTCGCAAACCGTGCCGCATTTTCATGTACATGTATTGGGTGGTGCGGCGTTGGGCGGGTTGTTGCCCGCGGCGCCGCATTCCGGATAGATAGTGTTGTCATAACATGTTTAATGGCCTGCAATAGGGAGAATCTGTGTTACCACCGCAAAAACGGATGCGCTTAAGCGGCTGGGGGCATTTCCCTACGCGGACCTGTGTGACGTATCGTCCGGAGAAGGTGCGGGATGTAGATGCGGTCTATGCGGCGCATGATGGCACGGTGCTTATGCGTGGCTCGGGGAAATCTTACGGCGATGCGGCGCTGAATCGTGAAGGGGTGATGCTGACCGAGCGGCTCAATCGCTTTTTGGCGTTTGATGAAAGCCGCGGAGTGATTCGCACACAAGGCGGGGTGACGCTGGCGGAGATATTGCAGGTGGTGGTGCCGAAGGGGTGGTTCTTACCCGTATTGCCGGGCACGAAATATGCAACGATTGGGGGCGCGCTGGCGTGTAATATCCACGGGAAGAATCATTATAAAGTAGGCGATATCGCGCCGCATGTGGAGGAGGCCGTGTTGCGGCTTTCGACCGGGGAGGTGGTATCGTGTTCGCCGGAGAATAACGCTGATGCGTTCTGGGCGACAGCGGGCGGTATGGGCATGACGGGGTGTGTTGAAGAGGTGTCGTTGAAATTGCTGCCGATTACTTCCGCGCATTTATCGACTGAGCGGCGCCGGGTGAAGAATATTGAAGAGATGGCGGAGCATTTCCGTTCTGGCGTGGCGCGGGCGGATTATATGATGGGGTGGATTGATCATTTTGGAGAAGAGGACGAGCTCGGGCGTGGCGTGTTTGAATCGGCAACGCATGTGGATCGGCATGATCAATCGCTATGGCAATATGGCGAGGAGAAGGTGTTTAACGTGCCGTGTCATATTCCTTCTTGGGTGCTGAATAAATATAGCATGCATGTGTATAACTGGTTGCGCTTCCGCGGTGTGGGGGAAAAGCCGGTGAAGGAGACGCGGGCGTTTGAAGATTTTTTCCACCCATTAGATGGGCTGGGGAATTGGAATAAACTTTATGGAAAGCGTGGATTTTTACAATATCAGTTCTTGGTGCCGGAGAGCATGTTAGCGGTGGAACAGCTGCGCAAAGTGCTGGAGATGATTCAGCGGAGCGGACAGTTTTCCTTCCTGGCGGTGATTAAGTATCACGGGCCGCATGAGGGAATGCTGAGTTTTCCTTCCGACGGGTTTAGCGTGGCGCTCGATTTTCCGAATACATCGCGGGTGCATGCGCTGCTGGATCAGGTGGATGATTATTTATGTACGATTGGTGGACGGGTCTATCTCGCGAAGGATGCGCGGCTGAAGCCCTATACGTTTGAGCGGATGTATGGGGAGCATCTAGCGAAATGGCGACGGGTGGTGCAGGAGCTGGATCCAGGGCGGAAGATTCAGTCTACGATGGATCGGCGCTTAGGCATGCGGGGGGTGTAAGAGATGGTGGAGACATTACCACGCGTGGCCTTTGTAGCAGGAGCGACTTCGTCGCTGGCCTTTGTGCTGTGTCAGGAATTAGCGCAGCGCGGCTGGCGCCTGGCGTTATGTGGGCGCGATGTGGAGGAGATGGAGAAATTAGCGGCGGATATTGCGGTGCGTTTTGGTGGGCAGAGTAAAGTGTTGGAAGCCGATTTTTCGGACCCGGCCTGTGATATGGAGGGGCTGATTATGGAAACGGAAGATGCTATGGGGCCGATTACGCATGGGTTTATGCTGGTAGGAGAAATGGGTGATGCGCGGCATCAAGGACAGCTCGCGAATATTGAGCAGGTGATGCGCGTGACGGCGACAGCGCCGATGAAATGGGTGAGTGCGCTGGCGGTGGTGATGCGGCGGCGCAATGTCGGGGATATTGTAGTGGTATCGTCGGTGGCGGGGGATCGCGGGCGTGCGAGTAATTATGTCTATGGCAGCGCGAAGGCGGCGTTAAGCACGTTTGCTGCGGGATTGCGGCACCGGCTGCAGGGCACGGATGTGCATGTGATGACGGTGAAGCCGGGTTTTGTCGATACGCCGATGACCTATGGGATGAAGAGTAAGCTGATTGCGGATCGCAGAAAGGTGGCGCATGCAATTATTGAGGCGATGAAGACGCGGAAGAATGTGGTATATGTACCATTTTTCTGGCGGTGGATTATGCTGGTGATTTGTCATATTCCAGAATGGTTGTTTAAAAGGACGCGCCTGTGAAACCGATCGTTACATTATTACGGCCGAAGCAATGGGTGAAAAATGCGTTTGTCTTGGCGCCGTTATTTTTCTCGCTGGAGTTTTTGGACGCTGCGGTGTGGCCGGCAGCGCTATGGGCGGTGTTGAGTTTTGTGTTGATGTCGAGTGCGGTGTATGTGCTGAACGATATTTCTGATGCGGAGGCGGATCGGCATCACCCGGATAAAAAAACACGGCCGATTGCGGCGGGACAGGTTTCTGTGCCGCTGGCGGTGTTGTTGATGCTGGTGTTATTGCTGGCGGGTGCGGGGGTGGCGTTTGTGTTTCTGCCGCGGGAATGTAGCGCGGTGCTCGCGGTCTATGCGGTGATGAATCTGGCGTATTCGCGGGGGCTGAAACATGTAGCGATTTTAGATGTGACGTTGATTGCGGTGGGGTATGTGCTGCGGGTGTTGATGGGGGGTTATGCGATTGCCGTGGCGATTTCGCCATGGATTGTGCTGGCGACGTTTGTGCTGGCGCTGTTTTTAGGATTTGGTAAACGCCGGCACGAGCTGCGCTTGGAGTCGGATCAGATTCGGCCGAGCTTGGATGCGTATAACAGGCCGCTTTTGGATAAGCTGATTAATGTCTCCTGCGGGGCGGCGCTGATGTGTTATGCGATTTATGCGGCCGAAACGGCCCAGGCATTGGGCAAGGTGGAGCTGATTTACACGGTGGCGTTTGTGGCATTTGGCCTGTTTCGCTATCTGCAATTTATTTATTTTGACCGCGAAGGCGGGGCGCCGGAGCTGATTCTTTACCAGGATCGATGGTTTGTGCTGAACCTCGCGCTGTGGCTCTTGGTGACGCTGGGCGTGTTGATGGGGTGAGCAGGTGCTACAGCTGAGCAGATTGGTTTTTACTTTTACCCACTAAATGCTGTTCGCGAGCGACAGCTATGAATGACTTTTTGTCTTCTAGGTGAGATGGACCTCTTTCAAAATCAAGTTTGAATGTACCAAAAACATTTGCATGTAAACCAATTCTTTCTGCAAATCTTACTATGGCACCTTCCATACCTGCATAAGGAAAACACGTAAAGATATCTACTTCCTCTTCTTCAAAGAGTCGGCGTGACACTTCTTGAAAAAGACCACGTATTATTTTTATAGATTGTTTGTACTTTTCATCAATAGCAGCGGTAGAGAGCTCTGCCATTTTTAAACCAGCTATATTGATGCCATTATCTTCAAACAGGCTAGCGGTGGTGACGGGCTTACTCTGTTTGAGTGCTAGCGCATCAAATCCTCGACTCTCGTTACTCCCAGGTTCAAAGATGACAGCGCGTATGCCTCCGATTACATGCCGGTCTTCATTCTTTTCTGTATCAATAATAAGGAAAAGGCGACTGTTGGGCGTTTTATCGTAAGTTTTTCCTTCGTCTGGGTACTCTTTCTGAAATACGTTTGCTCGTACTTGAGAGAATTGCCTGATTAGGTCAGGGTGATTAGCTGGATCCGTAACATATCTATATTCAATACTCATCTTCCTGTTTCCTAGTTAAGGGCAACAGTTTTAATGATACCAATGATAAGTTAACAAAAGGTTAACCAGAGGGGATTTTTTGTAGGTTTAGTGCTTCGCACCATAAGATATTGATTTTTAGGGATATAGCTGGTGCATCGTAGGATAAAAAAGGAAAGAAATGGAGGCGGTAGGTGCGTTGTTCTTTAGAATGCGCAGATGGTAGACTCCGAAGAATCTAGACATGCCGTGCATTTCCTTAGAAAGGAGGTAATCCAGCCACAGGTTCCCCTACGGCTACCTTGTTACGACTTAACCCCAGTCGCTGATTTTACCGTGTTGAGCTGCATCCTTACGGTTAGCCCACCCAATTCGGGTAAAACCAACTCCCATGGCTTGACGGGCAGTGTGTACAAGACCCGAGAACGTATTCACCGCGTCATGCTGATACGCGATTACTAGCGATTCCAACTTCATGGAGT
>JANQQO010000116.1 GCA_028289305.1 Rickettsiales bacterium
TATCGGCGACGATGCGGCCGCTACCTGGTGCGAGCGTCCAGCCCAGCGTGCCATGCCCGGTGTTTAAGAAGAGATTATCATAGCGGCAGGTGCCGAGGATTGGCGGCCCGTCTGGCGTGGAAGGCCTGAGACACGCCCATTCCTGAGCGCGATCAATATCGCCGCATTCTGGCAGAAAACCTTTCACCGCGCGCTTAATCGCCGCGATGCGATGCGGCTGAATGAGGTGGTTATACCCGGCGAATTCGGCCGTGCCCGCAACGCGCACGATATTGCCCAAGCGGCTATAGACGATCTTTTCCGCCTGATCGGTGAGGCTCACCGTCGGGACCGCACTGGCATTATCGCTAATGGGGATTGAGATGCTATAGCCTTTCATCGGGTAAATCGGCGCGCGAATACCAATCTGGCGCAGATGGTCGTGGCTATACGAGCCCGTTGCCAGCACATAGGCATCGGCGGTGAGCGTGCCGCGCTGGCGCGTGGCAATACCGGTGATTTTCTCCTCATCGGTGAGGATCTGCTCGATATCGGTTTCATAGAGGAACTCCACCCCGCCGGTGAGTTGCTCCTGCTTGGCCAGGGTTTTGGTGAAGAGATAGATATCGCCGCTTTCATCCTTCGGATAATAAATCCCACCGACGATATTCGCCGGGCTTTGTTTAAGCGCCGGCTCTTTTTCCAGGCAATCTTGCTTGGTGAACACCGAGAAATCTGCCGGGCCCAGCGAGGCCTGGTATTCAGACTGGGTGATCGCCGCCTCGAGCGCCTGCTCGGTTTTAAACACGTGCAGAATGCCTTTATGCCAATGATGGAATTCTATCGAGGTATCGCGCTCGAGCTGGTTTAACGTATCGCGCGAATAAAGCGCGAGGCGCAGCGTGGTCGCGGTGTTTTGTAGCGCGCGTTCATTCGTGCAATTACGCAGGAATTTAAGCGACCAGGTGAGCTGATGCCAATCCAGCCGCGGGGTGAGCACTAGCGGCGCATCTTTTTTAAACATCCATTTGAACACTTTTGGCAAGGTGGCCGGGTTGGCCCAGGGCTCAGCATGGCAATAGGAAAGCTGGCCGCCATTGGCGAAGCTGGTCTCCATCGCGCTGCCTGGCTGGCGCTCCACCACGGTGACCTGATGGCCGCGCTCGGCTAAAAAATAGGCTGTTGTGACGCCCGCAATCCCGGCGCCAAGAATCAAAATATGCATGGAATCTGTTGTATAAAATCTTGCCGGGAAGGACAATAGGAAGATGTGGGGATGGCTATTCTTGTGCTATTATATCCTGGCATCATCCTGCCGCGGGGCGGGGCGAATACGGGCTGCAATATCCTCCCATCCTGCATTTTCTGCTTTCTGCAGATCCACATGATTCTGTAAGTTTAGCCACATTTCTGGCGATGTGTGAAAATACGCGCCAAACCGCAATGCTGTGTCTGCGGTGATTGCGCGCGTGCCATTAATAATCCCGTTAATGCGCGTCACCGGCACGTCAATATCCCGCGCTAGTTGGCTTTGGGAAATGCCTAGCGGGGTGAGGAATTCATGCTGTAAATACGCGCCAGGAGTAATAGGGTCATCATAATCTGCCATGGTTTATCCCGTTTCTTAGTGATAATCGACAATTTCCACATCGCATGCATGGCCTCCTTGCCAGCGAAAGCAAATACGCCACTGCTTGTTGATGCGTATACTGTGTTGCCCCTTACGATCACCCTTTAACGCCTCTAGGTGATTACCCGGCGGTGCACGCAAATCTCCCAAAGAGGTGGCGATATGTAAGCTCAGCAAACGCATGCGCGCTACTTTGGTAATCGCAGAAAATTTTTTCACCCGCTCATTACGAAAAAGCGCTGCGGTATGGCGGCACGCAAAACTCTTAATCATAGGCTATACCATAATAGGCTTAACGTCAAGCGTTATAACTATATACGGGAAGCTCAAAGGATGCACAAGAGGATCGTGCCTACGCTTCTGCCCGCGCTTGCGGGCGGTAGACAAAGCGGCGGCTGCAATAGGGGCAGATGATTTCGTTTTTTTCGCCCATATCGAGATAGATCAGCGGGTGGCCAAGCGCGCCATCGCCGCCATCGCAGCTGACTTCTTTGCTTGAGGTTTCTATCGTCTCTGCCATGCCTCACACCATGCCTGCGGCGCGCGGGTTTGTCAATATGGATGGAGGAGGAGATGAGGGATTAGGCTTTAGGGATTAGGGGAAATGATGTCATCCCAGTCTTGAGCTTAAGATCCAGTATTATATGAAAGTCCCCTGGATTCCAGCGTGCGCTGGAATGACATTAGTAAGTAGTAGCCAATAACGAGTAGCGATTGACGCATAACCATTTTCTTGATTCCATAGCAGGAGTGGGGTATAGGCGCAGGTTACGGTAATAACGCACGCAATATTAAAACACTCCCATGCATGGTACGAACCCCATACGCGGGCCGGTGAAAGGGCCGGGCACCGCGCTCGATATCCAGGAGATTTATCCCTCGTTTCAAGGCGAAGGGCCGCTTTCGGGCGAGCCAGCGGTGTTTGTACGCCTTGGTGGGTGTAACCTGGCCTGCGATTTTTGCGATACGGAGTTTGAATCTTTTACCAATTGGGCGCTAGAAGAGGTGCTCGCGGCGGTAGATGCGGCTGCACAGAATGCGCATGGGGTGATTATCCGCCCGCTTGTGGTGGTGACCGGCGGAGAGCCGCTGCGCCAGCCGATCGCGCCGTTATGTGAGGCGCTGTTAGAGCGCGGCTATCGCGTGCAGATCGAGACCAATGGCACTCTGTTCCGCCCGCTGGATGACCGTGTGATGATCGTGTGCTCGCCGAAAGCGACGCATCTGGGCTATCAGCCGCTGCGCGAAGATTTGCTCGAGCGCCTGAGTGCGATAAAATTCGTGATGTCCGCCACCCACACGCTATACCGTGAGGTAGTAGAGGTGGGCCAATCACAATACACCATTCCGGTGTATATCCAGCCGATGGATGAGATGGACGCGGTGAAGAATCGTGAGAATTTCCGCTATGCGCGGAAATATGCGCTTGCGCGCGGCTATCATTTTTCGGTGCAGATGCATAAACTCGCCAATGCGCCGTAATATCTATGTCTCCCAAACCTGCCATACTCCTCCTAAGCGGAGGGCTGGATTCAGCCACCACGCTGGCGATCGCCCAAGAGACAGGCTATGCGGTGCATGCGCTGAGCTTCGCTTATGGCCAGCGTCACGCGATGGAATTAGACCGCGCTAAGCAGATTGCGAAAGCGGCGGGCGTGGCCGATCACCGCATTGCTGAGATTGATCTGCGGCTATTTGGCGGCTCGGCACTAACGAGCGAGGCGGAGGTGCCGAAAAACCGCGATACGGCAGACATGGCCACAGATATTCCCATCACCTATGTGCCGGCGCGCAATACGATCTTCCTCTCTTTCGCGCTGGCATTTGCTGAGGTCGTGGGTGCGTTTGATATCTTCATTGGCGTGAACGCGCTGGATTATAGCGGCTATCCGGATTGCCGCCCGGAATATATCGAGGCGTTTACCACATTGGCGAATCGCGCTACTGCGGCGGCCACAGAAGGCAAGGGCCACTTCACCATCCACACACCGCTGATCGATCTTAGCAAGGCCGAGATCATCAAAAAAGGCGTGGCACTAGGCGTGGATTATGCGCTGACGCTCAGCTGTTATGACCCGGATGAAAAAGGCCGTGCCTGCGGCCATTGCGACGCGTGTCAGCTGCGCCTGAAGGGCTTTGCGGAGAATGGCCTTACCGATCCCGCGGCGTATCAGTAGCTAAAATTATGAATACACTATAGCGTAAGCTGTTACTTATCAGCCAATTGGCGTCTTATGTCATGCTGAATTTATTTCAGCATCCACCGCGCATCTGCAACAGCTGTATTAGTTGATACGTGGATCCTGAAACAAGTTCAGGATGACAAGAAGGGAGGCATCATCCTCTTCTTACATATAACGCAGCGTATCAGGAATAAATGATGGCCTCGCTCGCGCGGGTGTCTTATAGTGACCCCAAGAACAACGAGGAGGTTTAGCACGTGGATCACTCTCAGCATCGCCGTATTACCGATAAATTGCTTAGCTATTGGAACACGATGAAGGGCAATCGCCACTATCCGGAGGAGAGTGATATTAACCCGGATGATCTGGGCGAGGTATGGGATCACTGCTTCGTGGTGCAGGTGGAGCAAAATCCGGAAGGGGAGCATAGCTTTTCCTTCTCGCATCTGGGGCCGGCGATTCGCAAAGCCTATGAGACAGAGCTCAATGAAGATTTCACCCTGATTATCGCCTCACCCTATGCAGAGCGGTTGCGGCATAAATATGAGGAGGTGATTCGTACCCTGAGCCCGGTGCTTGATGAAGGCCGCTGCATGACGCGCAGCGATCTCACACTTGAATATCGCTTGGTGAAATATCGTCAATGCTTGCTGCCGCTGGGCTCCACTGATGGCACGGTGGACGCGATTTTGGGTGGTATGCGCTGCAAAGTCTCCTTCGAGGAAGACGAGGAATAGAAAGCCTCGTATACTCCTGTGACCACTGATTCGGATAGGTATTTACTGCACAGTTTGCGGAGCACCGATTATGCGCGTTATGCGCAGGTGATTTTTGCGCCCGATGCGAAATCGCGCACGCTGCTTGCCGCGCTCAGCCTACTCCAGCAGGAGCTTGCCAGCATTCCCGCTACCACCACCGAGCCGATGGTGGGGCTGATTCGCCTGCAATGGTGGCGCGAGGCGCTGGAGGCGCTTTCTGCTGGTACAGTGAAGGAACACCCGGTGCTTACTGGCTTGGCCCCGCTCTATGCCGATAACCCGCCACCTGAAGCGCTAACTGAACGCTTGCTCACAGCGTATGAACGGCAGGTGGAAGCGGAGGCACAGGGCGATATGGCCGCCTTTGCGCGCAGAGCGGAGGATACCGAAGGCGCGCTCTTCGCATTATTCCTGCATGCGCTGGGCGTGGAGGAGGAAGCGCTCACCAAAGCGCTGCCACCAATGAGTACAGCTTACGCGCTGGCGATGCTCTTGCGCCATGCGCCCTATACCCTGCCGCAGCGGCGCTGCCCATTGCCGGGGGATATCGTAGCAAAACACGGGCTTTCGCTCGATCATTATGGCAGTGCAGCGTTTCATGCACAGTGTATCGCGGTGATGCAGGAGATCAGCGACCAGGCACAGGCGGCGTGTGGAGCTGCAGAAGCACTGCTCACCCCGCTTCCGCGCCCACTGCGCCGCCGGGCGAAGCCGGTGCTGCTTGCGCTCCCCATCACGCGGCATTACCTAAAACGCGCCGCCCGCCAGCATTACGACATCCTCTCCCGCCCACTCACACAACAGCATCTCCGCCTGCTTTTCACCTGCTGGCGCGGGAAGTAAGTTATTGGTTATTCTCTGTTAGGGCGGTGGTGCAGAGGGGTTCGCTGCGGGCATCTTCGAGTGTGTCGAGGCCGTTGCAGCTGGTGATGCAGGCGATGTAGTTGCCCTCGGCATCGGTTTTTTTGCGCAATGTGCAGCGTTCTTGTTCTTCTGGCAGTGTTAGGGGGGTGAGTGGCGTGACCTCTTCTTGTATTTGCTCGAGTTGGTCGAAAATTTCTGGGGTGTCGCTGCTAAGACCAGGGAAGAAGGAATCGTTATTTGTCTGCATCACGGCGATGACGAGGATGAAAGCGAGGATCACGAAAAAGAGATCCATGCGTTTTTTGCGCTTTTTAAACCGTTTGTCTTTTTTTAAGGAGAACATGGGTGATTACTCGATGCGGGCGCGCAGCCCTGCAAGGGTGCCGAGTTGTTGCAGTTGGGACCAAACGCGATCGTTAAACAGGATGCGGCGGTTTTTCTGCGTAGCGCTTAAGATGACGGTGTTGTTATCTTTAAGGCGGAGGGCGGTTTTTGGCAAGACGCCGAGCGTGCCCTCGGCGATCGCGTAGCCAAGCTGCATTGCCGCACCAATGATTTGCGCGCGGAAGGCAAGATTGCCTTGCAATAGGCCATGCGGGATGGCCATGACATCTGCGGCGTATTGGGTGTTATAGCGGTGGAAGGCGCAGGTGGCGACAAAGACGCGTTCTTCATGCCCGAGCGCGGGAATGGCGGAATCCATCACCCAGCGGAAGGCCATCTCGGCGCGGTAAGCGGTGTGTTCGTACCAAGAAAGGCGGCTTAACACACAGGCGGTTTTGCGTAGGCGCTTAATATCGGGTGTTTCGGTGTTAAAGAGTGGGTCCATCCAGGCGAAAAGCTCATAGCCGAAGCGCACCCATTCGGTGCTGTTTTGTGGCGAGAGATGTTGCATCATATGCTCACACGCGGTGAGGAGTGCGTCTTTCGCATGTTCTTTATGGCTCAAGCGGTTGCACAGCACGCCTTCGCGCACGCCATGGACGGAGAAAGCGATATCGCTGGGTTTGCCGAGCGCGATGACGCGATCCATCACCAGGGCGGTGAGGGCTATTGTATCGGTGCGGCTGGAGGAGACGAGGCGCTGTTTGGCGATGGTCTTGGTGGGGAGACCGGCGACCCATTGCGCGGTTTCCTGCAGCGCGCGGGCGGGGATGGTGTAGTGATGCAGCACATCAAGCGGGTAGCGCTGCTTGCGCATATGCACTTTTGCTAAAGCGCGGAAGCCGCCGCCAACGGCAAAGAAGCTATGGCCTTTTAACGAGGCAGCAAGGTGATAGCGCTTTAGCACATCGTCGATGAGGCGGCGGGCTTTTTTAAGATCCCCGCCGGATTTGCCAGCAAGGCGCAGCTGGCCGATAGGGTAGCTCTTGGTTTTGCTGATGCGATAGGGGATTTTGCGCGTGGTGTTCTGAGCGCTATCAATCTTGGCGAGTTCAAAGCTACCACCACCGAGATCGCCAACCACGCCCTGGGTATGGAAGAAACCAGCAGCAACGCCGAGTGCGGCGAGGCGCGCTTCTTCTGCGCCAGAGACGACATGTACTTTAAAGCCGTATTGGGCGCAGATATGTTCGACGAAGGCCGCCCCATCTTTGGCATCGCGCACCGCGGCAGTGGCGAAGACCATGACGTCTTCCACATGGGCGGCTTTGAGTAAGATGGCGAAGCGGCCAAGCGCGTCGAGCGCGCGATTAACGCCCGGGCCATAGAGCAGGCCGGTCTGTTCCATATCGCGGGCAAGGCCGCACAGGGTTTTTTCATTAATGAGGGGGAGGGGTGCCCGCTTTAAGGCATCGTAGACCACAAGGCGGACCGAGTTGGAGCCGATATCGATAACGCCGACTTTACCAGTGATGCGGGTATCGTGGCGCTTGGCGGACATGGGGGCTCCTTATGTTGTTGGTATTAG
>JANQQO010000115.1 GCA_028289305.1 Rickettsiales bacterium
CGCGTGTTCTCGTGTGGCTTCGGTGATGGTGCCGATCTGTTTTTTGGGATTAAAGGGGGTGTAACTTTTGCGGGTTTTACCTTCTTGCGCTTCGCCGGAAATGAGAGGTGCGGCCTGCCATTGGTTATTTTCAAAGGAGGAGAGACTGGTCTGTAGTTTTTCGAGATCGGCGAGTGTGCCGAGGTCAGCGCCTGCAGAATTTTTCCGCCCAGGGAAGATATCATGCGGTAGCGGGATATCGGGATGGGTTTTGCCGCCATGGCGTGCTGCTTTTTCGATGGGGTTGGCGAGCAGTTCTTCAAGAGGGTGGTTTTTATCTGCGGCGATGTTGACGAAGGCGTTATTCGCACCGTTTTCAAGCAGGCGACGAATGAGATAGGGCAGGAGGTGTTTATGCTCACCGACGGGAGCATAGATGCGACAGGGGATATTGGCGAGCAGGTCGGTATAAAAATCTCGACCCATGCCTTTAAGGCGCTGGAACTCGAAAGGGGTGTTGCCAGCAAGCGTGCGGATGCTGGCGATGGTGAGGGCGTTGTGAGTAGCGAATTGCGGATAAAAACACGTGGCGTTTTGAAAGATTTTTTGGGCACAGACGAGATAGGCTGTATCGGTATAGCTTTTGCGGGTGAAGACGGGATAAGAGGGGAGGCCGAACTCTTGCGCGTGTTTGATTTCACTATCCCAATAGGCGCCCTTAACGAGACGTAAGGGGATGCGTTTATGATGGGTGGTGGCAAGGTGGATGAGGAAATCTAGCACGGGCAGGGCGCGTTTTTGATAGGCTTGGAGGACGAAGCCAATGCCTTCATAATCACGGAAGCTTGGATGGGTGAAGATGGTTTCAAACAGCAGCAGGGAGAGATCAAGCCTATGGGCTTCTTCGGCGTCAATGGAGAGGGTGATGCGGTGTTTCTTGGCCGCTTCGAGCAGGGTGATTAAGCGCGGGAGGAGGGTAGCGAGCACCTCGTCTTGTTGTAGTAATGCATAGCGTGGATGCAGGGCGGAGAGTTTCACGGAGATGCTTGCGCGGGCGAAGAAATTTTCGTCTGGCGTGGTGGCGCCAAGGGTTTCAATCGCGTGGAGATAGGCGTCGAAATAGGTTTTTGCTTGGGTATCAGAGCGTGCGCCTTCGCCGAGCATGTCATAAGAAAAGCGATAGCCTTGCTTGGTGAAGGCGGCGGATTTATCGAGCGCCGCTTCGATGGTTTCGCCCATGACGAATTGGGTGCTGATGATACCCATGGCTTTTTTCAGCGCCTCACGAATGACCGGTTCACCGAGGCGGGTGATGAGCTTGCGCAAAGAGCTGGTGAGAGGGTTTTTGGTGGGGGTAGCCAGGCGGGTGATATCGCCGGTGAGCATTAAGCCCCAGGTGGAGGCATTGACGAAGAGAGAGTCGCTTTTGCCGAGATGTTGCTCCCAATCGATTTCTTTGAATTTATCGTGGATGAGGGCATCGGCGGTGGCACTATCAGGGATGCGGAGCAGGGCTTCAGCCAGGCACATGATAGTGATGCCTTCTTGGGTGTTGAGACTATATTGGCGGATGAAGCTTTCAACACCGCGGGCGGACTCTTCTTCGCGCGCGCGTTCTACCAGGGTTTTTGCGGCGGCGAAATCGGCAGGGTAGTTTTGTGTGATGGCGTCGGTGTGGGTGAGGAGTTCTTGTACGCAGCTCTCTTCATCGGCGGTGCTCTGCTTACTGATGGCAAGACGCTGTGCGAACGAGTCAGACATAGGGCAGTGTTATTCGATATCGAAGGAGATGCCTTGGGCGAGGGCGGGTGGCGTGGTACCGTAATAGGTGGTGCTGGTTTGCCGGCGCATATAGATTTTCCAGGAGTCAGAACCAGATTCGCGCCCGCCGCCGGTTTCTTTTTCGCCACCGAAAGCGCCACCGATTTCTGCGCCGCTCGTGCCAATATTGACATTGGCGATGCCACAATCACTGTGTTGCTTGAACCATTCGGCCTCGCGCAGATCTTGGGTGAAGATGGAGGAGGACAGGCCTTGGGGCACATCGTTATGTAGCTCCATTGCTTCTTTAAGCGTGGCGTAGGGCATGACGTAGAGAATGGGGGCGAAGGTTTCCATTTTGACCACCGGGGTTTGTTCAGGGATTTTGACCAGGGCCGGGTGGACGTAATACGCATCAGGGTGACTTTCCGCATGGGTGCGGGTGCCGAAATGCACCTCACCGCCTTCTGCGGCAATGCGCTTGAGGCTGGTTTGCATGGCGTTGAAGGAGGTTTTATCGATGAGCGGGCCGATGAGCGTGTTTTCCTCAAGCGGGTTGCCGATTTTATTGGCGAGGCTGGCATAGGCGGTTTTGAGGCGGTCGAAAAGCTCGTCGTAAATACGGTGATGCACGAAGAGGCGGCGGGTGGTGGTGCAGCGCTGGCCGGCGGTGCCGACTGCGCCGAACAGGATGGAGGGCAGGGCGAGATCAAGATCAGCCTTGTCGCTCACGATGATGGCGTTGTTGCCACCGAGTTCAAGCAGGCTGCGGCCGAAGCGTTCTGCGACTTTCGGGCCAACGATGCGGCCCATGCGGCAGCTGCCGGTGGCGCTGATGAGTGGGAGGCGAGTGTCGGTGACGAGCTGTTCGCCGAGGGCGGCATCACCAAGGATGACGCTAGACAGGCCTTCAGGCGCCTCGCCGAAAGTGGTGCAGGCTTTATTGAAGAGCGATTGGCAGGCGAGCGCGGTGAGTGGGGTTTTTTCTGAAGGCTTCCAGAGCACAGGGTCACCGCAGACGATGGCGAGGGTAAAGTTCCACGCCCAGACGGCGACGGGGAAGTTAAACGCGCTGATGACACCGATGGGACCCAACGGGTGCCAGTTTTCATGCATGACATGGCCGGGGCGCCCCGAGGCGATGGTGAGGCCATAGAGCTGGCGCGAAA
>JANQQO010000140.1 GCA_028289305.1 Rickettsiales bacterium
CCGTGGCCGGTTACGAGCTATTTTTAGAACGCACCCCCCAGCCCAAGCCGCGCAAACGCACGACCAAAGCAGGCCTACAGGTCTCCAACTTCCAGCCCGTGCATCGCGATTTCGCCTTCGTGGTGAAAGACTCTGTGAGCGCGAAAGAAGTGCTACGCGCGGTAAAATCTGCAGAAAAAATGCTGATTCGCGACATCCATATCTTCGATGTCTACACCGGAAAAGGTGTAGAAGAAGGCCATCTCTCACTCGCACTCACCGTCACATTGCAAGCCAATGACCGCACCTTAAAAGACGCAGAGATCGACGCGGTATGCGATGCCATCATTGCAAACGTCAAAGGCGCCACCGGCGCGGAATTGCGTGGATAATCAGCACGCATCATGACGGACACCACACATATACGCAATTTTGCCATCATCGCCCATATCGACCATGGTAAATCCACCCTGGCCGATCGCCTGATCGAGCATTGCGGCGGCTTAGAGCAGCGCGAAATGGCTGAACAAGTGCTCGATTCGATGGATATCGAGCGTGAACGCGGCATTACCATTAAGGCACAAACTGTCCGCCTGCAATATAAGGCCCGCGATGGCCATACCTACCTGCTGAACCTGCTGGATACACCGGGTCACGTTGATTTTTCCTATGAGGTTAACCGCTCGCTGGCCGCCTGTGAGGGCTCGCTACTGGTGGTTGACGCCAGCCAAGGCGTGGAAGCGCAAACCCTCGCCAATGCCTATCAAGCGATTGATAATAATCATGAAATCATTCCTGTGCTCAATAAAATTGACCTCCCAGCAGCTGAGCCAGAACGCATTAAGCAACAAATTGAGGATGTGATTGGTATTCCCGCCGATGATGCCATCGCCGTCTCCGCCAAAACAGGCGAAGGTATTGAAGATGTGCTGGAAGCCCTGGTACACCGCCTTCCTCCTGCAAAAACCGACCCAGAACCAGCGCTAAAAGCCCTGCTGGTGGATAGCTGGTATGACGCATATTTAGGCGTGATGATTCTGGTGCGGGTATTTGCCGGCCAGATCACCCCGGGCATGCCAATCCGCATGATGGCCGGGAAATCCACACATACCGTCGATAATGTCGGTGTATTCACCCCAAAACAAGACATGGTCCAATCCCTCTCCGCCGGAGAAATCGGCTTCATCACCGCCTCCATCAAGCAAATCCAAGAATGCAAAATAGGCGATACCATCACCGAAGAGAAGCATCCATGCAAAGAGGCGCTCCCTGGCTTTAAACCGACCTTGCCGGTCGTGTTTTGTGGCCTTTACCCGCTTGATGCCAGCGATTTCGAACATTTGCGTGACAGCCTCGGTAAATTACAGCTGAACGATGCCAGCTTCACCTTCGAGCCAGAAAACTCCACCGCCTTAGGGCATGGCTTCCGCTGCGGGTTTTTAGGGCTTTTGCATCTAGAAATCATCCAAGAACGTCTAGAGCGCGAATTCGACCTCGATCTGATCACCACCGCACCCAGCGTCATCTATAACGTCCATATGCAAAATGGTGAGGTGTTAGAGCTACACAATCCTGCCGATATGCCCGAACCCACCAAAATCGAACATATCGAAGAGCCGTGGATCACCGCCACCATCCTCACCCCAGATGAATTCCTGGGCAACGTACTGGGTCTCTGCACCGAAAAACGCGGCATACAAAAAGACCTCACCTATGCCGGCAACCGCGCCATGGTGGTCTACCGCTTGCCGCTTAATGAGGTCGTGTTTGACTTCTACGATCGCCTAAAATCCCTTACCAAAGGCTATGCCAGCCTCGACTGGCAGCTGGAGGGGTATGAAAAAGGCACGCTGGTGAAGCTCAGCATCCTGGTTAATGGCGATCCGGTTGACGCGCTTTCCATCATCGTCCATAAAGATCGCGCTGAGCGCCGTGGTCGTGAATTATGCCAACGCTTAAAAGACCTAATCCCACAGCAGCTCTACAAAGTCGCTATTCAAGCCGCGATTGGCGGAAAAATCATTGCCCGTGAAACGGTCAGTGCACTGCGCAAAGACGTCACCGCAAAATGCTATGGTGGTGATATCACGCGTAAACGGAAGCTCTGGGATAAGCAGAAAAAAGGGAAAAAACGCATGCGCAGCTTCGGCAATGTTGATATCCCGCAATCTGCCTTTGTCGCCGTACTTAAAATGGGGGAAGACTAGGCTCACCCTCCCTACAGCACCCCGATTTCTTCAAATTTGCGCTTAATCATATCCGGATGAAACGGCTTGATGATATAGGTATCCGCCCCAGCAATCATAGAGCGCCCAATACGCTGCGGCGCATTCTCCGCACTACACATCACCACAGGGATATTCTGGAAGCCCTCGGTACGGCGGATAGAGCGCAAAAACTCGTTGCCCCCCATCTCCGGCATATACATATCCAGCAAAATCACGTCTGGAATAGCCTCCACACATTTCTTTAAGCCCTCTTTGCCGTCCTTTGCCTCAAGCACCTCAAAGCCAAGCTTCTTAATAATCATCGAAGCTACCTTACGGTTCGTCTCGTTATCTTCAACGATCAGGCAGGTTTTTTTGGCATCAGCCACGATCAAGGCTCCTTAAAAGAACATATAACACAACTCTGGAGTGTAATCGCTTTCTTTAAGGCCCACAAGCCCAATATCACCTCTATAGTCGCTTCAATTAAGCATTTATGCGTCAGCGAAAATGTCTATTTGCGAGAACCGGAACGGATCGTATATGAAATACTTGAGTACCGGAAGCGCAGCAAGTAGGCATTTGCAGCAAGCAGAAATGCT
>JANQQO010000144.1 GCA_028289305.1 Rickettsiales bacterium
CCCCCCGGCACCGTCACCCCAGCAGCCGGCGTGGTAATCCCGGTCACCACCACATTCACCGCATTCGGCGCAATATTATCCAGCTCTAAATCCAGCTCAATACTGCCCGCATTCCCCGCCGCTGGCGTGCTATTCCCTATCGCCCGCAATGTCATATTCGCTAATCCCTCTGCGCCCAACGGCCCTGGCAAGGTCGCACGATTTGCTGGCGTATAATACTGGTTAATCTCCTTCATAATATCGCCCACCGTCGCACGGCCTTGCCCTGTTGGTCCTTGCAACGTATCAAAATTCAGCGTTAGCGGCCTGAATAACGTCTCGGATGCATAGGGGCTCGTCACCGGCTGTCCATTCGAACCAAGCAGCGCCAAGCGCGTACTTCCACTCCAAATCCGCTCTTCTGTCTGACTAATGGAGCGCGAGCCGGTCAGCTGCGTCGGCGGCGGAAAACCAACCCCATCATTATGCACCCGGTTTACTTCATCCCTGAGCCGTGCTGCAAACTCATCCAGCTGTGCCAGCACATTGGGAATCTCTACATCCCGTACATCCAAAAGCCCTTTCAACCGCCCGCCTTGTAGAACACTGGTAATCGCTCCTTCCACCCCAGAAGACACCAGCTCCACGCGCGTATCCGTCTGATTCCCATCTGCATCCAACAACACCGCATCAATCGAGCTTAGCGTATTATTGTTAACCAACTGATTCACATTAGTAAGCGAAGTATGATCCAAGTGGAACCGGCTCACATCGGTCAGCAGCGACGTATTAATCAGCGATACCCGCGCCTGGCCATTCGATTCAATCGTCACCGTCACATCCAACAACTCTCGCAAACGATCCAGCGCCACATCCCGCGCATCAAACAGCGCATTAGGGGTATCACCCCCCGCACTCGCATTAGCAATCGCCCGGTTCAGCTCAAATAACTCATCAATCAACGCATTGGTCTCATCGACCACCGCACCAATTTCCCGATCCGCCTCAAACCGCGTCTGCTCTAGATTCGTCGCCAGTGTTGATACTTGCTGTGAGAGTGTCACCGCACTTTGCACCGCATTCGTCCGTGCAAAGCTCAGCTCCGGACTCACTGATAAATCTGTCACCGCACTAAAGAAACCATCCAAAAATGTGCTGATATCATTGCCGGCGCCGGGTTGACCTAAGAAAAACTGCGCCCTATCCAAGAAATCAAACGTGCCCTCCACGCGCCCTACTGTGCTTAGCTGCAACCGCGCGGCATTGATCAAAAACACATCCACCTGCCGCGTCACGCTAGAAATCTCAACACCACTTCCCGTACCGCCAACAATACGCTGCGCCTGCGCCAGCACCTGACGCGTATAGCCTGTGGTATTCGCATTCGAAATATTCTGCGATAGAATCGAAATCGCCTGCTGATTAATCAGCAACCCGCTCGTGGCACTGGAAAGCGCTAATCCCAAACTCATATCAGCCTCCTACTCTGCTATCCGCAGCAGTTTAAATCTCTTCGTTTAATTGCATAGGCGGCACCGCACCTTCAGGCCGTATCACCCCATGCTGGTCGCCCCCTTTACCATTATATCCCGTCGCTCCATTCACCTGGCGCGACACCGCTTCCACAATTGCATCAACCATCATGCGATTGACTTCCTTCGCCTTGGTCAGCTGCAAGATATTCTCCGTCATCACATTCTGCAGATCTTCCTGCGCCTCACGCAATCGCCGCTCCTGCCCTGCAGAAGGTGGTGACAACGTCTCTCTATCTTCCTCCACCAAGCGTTTGCTCATCTCGAGCTGATCAATCAGCGCTATTTTCTGCGCCTGAAGCACATCTACCTGATCCAGCTGCATATCCGCGAGCATCGCCGTTTCTTCTGCCATCACATCTTTCAGTCGATGCACTGCGGCAATCACCTGATCCAGCTCCACATATTGTTCTATGTTTCCATTCTCTTGCATCACAACCTCCTTATAACTGTGTTGTTTATTGCACTGCCTGAGTCGCCAGCAACGTCTGCTGCACATGCTGGGCAATGCCCACTCCGCCCGACTGACTCATCAGCGTCGCATATTCCTCATAGAGCGATTGCCGCCACATATCCTCGGCATAACCGCCACCAAAAACCTCATTCGTTTCAATGCCCGCTGACATATGCTGCAGCATTTGGTTGATGAAAATCGCCTCAAACTCCTGCGAGGCGTTCTCTATTGCCTCGCGTTTCTCCGGCGATACTTTGCCCAGCGCATCTAGCTTGGCTTGATTCGCCATAAGCAGCGCATTGCCTATTGTTCCTGCTGCGTAATCCATAACGCCCTACCGTGTTTCCAGCTCGGCCTGCATCGCGCCGGCTACTTTGATTGTTTGTAAAATACTGATGAGATCACGCGGCCCGACACCAAGCGCATTCAGCCCCGTCACCAAATCACGGAGATTCGCCCCTGTCTCAAGCACCGCGAATTTATCATCCTCCAATGCGCCTGACACACCGCCACCTTCTTCCACCACCACCGTGGTACGCGGCACTTCCACCGTCTCCGCACCTTCCGGCGCCAGCGGTACTGGCTGCGACACTTGCGGTGTTTCGGTAATCCGTACTACCAGATTGCCTTGCGCCACCGCCACCTCGTCAATCCGCACATTCTCGCCCATCACAATCGTGCCCGAGGCCTCATCAATCACCACGCGCGCCACCTGATCAGGCTGCACCCGCAGCTGCTCAATCTCCGCCAATAAATGCGTGAGCCCCTGGCGATAGCGCTTCGGCACATCCAGCGCCACCGTGCCTGGGTCACGCACTTCGGCCACCGGCCCGCTCATATGTATATTAATCGCCTTAGCAATCCGCTTCGCCGTCGACACATCCGGGTTACGCAGCGCCAGATTCAGCGTGCTCAGCGTATTGAAATCAAACGCCACCTCACGCTCCACAATCGCGCCGTCGGGTAAAAACCCGGTGGTCGGCACGCCTTTGCTCACACTGGCTGAATCACCGCCTGCCTCAAATCCTTCAATCGTCACCGTGCCCTGCGCCACGGCATAAATCTCGCCATCCGCGCCCATAAGCGGCGTCGGCAATAGCGTTCCTCCCTGCAGGCTCGTCGCATCGCCCAGCGCACTCACCGTCACATTCATCCGACCACCCACGCGGGCAA
>JANQQO010000146.1 GCA_028289305.1 Rickettsiales bacterium
TCGACCTCCCCTTCACGCGAGAGGAGTTCGACATTGCCCATTTCGCGCAGATACATGCGTACCGGGTCATCGGTGCGGCCGGGTGAGCTCTCATTCTCGCTTTCTTCTTCCTCTTCGACGTCGCTATCGTCGATATCGAGGAGGTCGTCTTCTTTCTCAGCAACGTGGATGCCGGCTTCATTCAGCGCGTTCATGAGGGTATCCAGCTGTTCTGCCTGGATCATGCCGGGAGGGAGGATGGCGTTGATGTCATCAATGGTGAGGAAGCCGCCGCGCTCTTTACCTAGGCTGAGGACTTTTTTCTTCAGTTCTTCAAAGGCTTCGCCAGTGAGGGTGCCGGAATTGCGCTTGGTTTCTTCACCGCCTTGGGTTTGCTTGGTGATGAGCTCTTCCCGCATTTTTTCTTTAGTAGCGGCGGGTTTCTTGGCCTTCTTGATTTGTTTCTTGGCGGCTTCTTTGGTCTCAGCGGCTTTGGTTTTTTCTGCTGCTTTTTTCGCAGGGGCTTTCTTGGCGGCAGGTTTTTTCGCAGGGGCTTTTGCTGCGGGTTTTTTAGCCGCGGGTTTTTTAGCCGCCGGTTTTTTCGCGGTAGTTTTTGCAGTGGGCTTCTTGGTAGAAGCTTTTTTCGCGGGCGCTTTGGTGGTGGTTTTCTTCGCCGGCGTTGCTTTTTTGGCGGCCGGCTTTTTTGCTGCGGCTTTTTTCGGGGCTGCTTTTTTCGCTGTTTTCTTAGGCGTTGCGGCTTTTTTAGCGGGTGGTTTTTTCGTGGGTGCCATGGTTAACCTTGTCGTTGACTAACGAATGTGTTTTGTTACTGGATTTAACCTGTTTGTTCAAGCGGTTATTTATATTTTTTCGGCAGCGACGTCGAGTAGCATTTCGTGCTGCACTTTTTCGTGTGCTGCGCGCTGCTCTAAATACTCCATATGTTTTTTTAATTCCATAAGCCGTTCCTGATTTTCCTCCGTCACGCTATTTTGGAAGGTGGCGCAGGCAGTTTCATATTCGTGCTCCATTAGCGTGAGTGCGTGAAGCGCGTGAATATAGCGCCAATGTGCGGCGGCTAGCGTGGTGTTTTCCTCCTCATGCGGTGGTTTAACTGCGTCTATAGAGGCTAGATGGGGTGCAAGGCCCTTGTTTTCAAGGGTTTCACGTAAAGAAATAGAGGTGATATCGGGCGTGGTGTGGGTGATATCCTCGATGGCGGTGCGGAGGCTGTCACTTTCAGGATTGGCACATTCGAGGCGCGAGAAATCCTCCATAATATCGTCTTCGTGCAATAAATCAGGATGGCTGAGCACAAGCCAGAGCAGGGTGGCAGCATAGCGCTCTTGCTTGCTGAGCCTGGGTTTGATGCTGAGTTTGGCGAGATTATGTGCGCGCTTATGGCTTTCAGAATGCGGCTGGTTTTTTTGCCGTTTCATCTGCCAGATTTTGTCTTTAAAAAATTGGCGGTAATGCTGTTTGATGCTGGCATCGCGAATGGTTTCGACGCGTTGCATGAGCTGGGCTTCTAGTGCGGCTTTTTGCTCTGGCGTATCCAGTTTTTGCTGGCTTAAGGCGAGATCCCAAATGCATTCAGAGAGGGGTTTTGCGCTAAGCAGGAGGTCGCGCATAGCCTGTATCCCGCGCTTGGAGATGACATCATCTGGGTCTTGCCCTTCAGGAAGGAAGGCGAATTTGAGCGATTTCCCGGGGGTGAGCAGGGGTAAGAAATGTTCAGCGGCGCGGTGCATGGCGCGCATACCCGCTGCATCGCCATCCATGCAGATCACCGGTTCTTTGGCGGTTTTCCACATGAGCTGAACATGTTGTTCGGTGAGTGCGGTGCCGAGCGGGGCGACGGCGTTGGTGATGCCGGCTTTATGCAGGGCGATGACATCCATATAGCCTTCCACGGCGACGATGCTTTTTTTCTCATAGGCGCGCTGACGGGCGAGATGCCAGCCATAGAGCACGTAGCTTTTCTGGAAGGTGGGTGTTTCGGGTGAATTGAGGTATTTCGGCTCACCATCACCAAGAATACGGCCGCCAAAGGCGATGACCTGGCCGCGGCTGTCCATAATAGGGAAGATGATGCGGCGGCGGAAGCGGGCATAAGGCGTGCCTTCATCGGGCTTAATGGCCAGGCCGGCCTCAAGCAGGGCGGCATCGTCAAAGCCGCGTGCGTGCATAGCTTCTAGGAACATCTGGCGGTTATCGGGCGCAAAGCCGAGGCGGAATTGGCGGATGATGTCTTCCTGCACGTTGCGGCCTTTGAGGTAGTTTCTCGCTTGGGTGCCGGCTTCGCTGTGTAATTGGGATTCAAACCAGGCGCAGGCGGCCTCAAGCACGGTATATTGCGCGTTGATTTTCTCTTCTTGTGCTTCTTCTTCTGGCGAGGGGGTGGGCAAGGGCAGGCCGGTTTGCTCAGCAAGCTGGGTGACGGCCTCGGTGAAGCTAAGCCCTTGTGTTTCTGTAATAAAGCGGATGGCGTCGCCATGGGCGCCGCAGCCGAAACAGTGATAAAATCCTTTATCGTTATTGACGGTGAAGGAGGGCGTTTTTTCGTTGTGGAAAGGGCAGAGGCCGAGATATTCCCGTCCGCGTTTTTGCAGCTGAACGCGCTGACTGATGACATCCGAAAGGGAGATGCGGGCCCGGATTTCGTCTAAAAATCGTGATGAAAAGCGCATGGGATAACCTGGAGAGGGAGTTTATAGAGAAGCTCGCTCAAGCGCAAGTTTGCATTTCGCGTTAAGGGAAAAAAGTGGTAGAATGGCTTGGTATGGAGGGTGAGCATACTCATAGATCACATCACGCATCGCAGGATGCTTTCTGGGATGTGCCGGTTGTGGAGATATGCGTCGATGCCTGCGCCTATATTGGTGGTAAGCCGATTGAGGCAATCGAGGCGCTGAAGGCGATTTACGATTATACAGGGCTGAAGCAGCTGCATTATGTTGATACGGTGCAGGGCTTGCGCGAGAAGGCGAATGCGTCGCATGTGGGCCTGCTCTTAGCGCTGCGGGATGTGATGCAGCAAGAGGGCGAGGGGCTCGGCCGGGAAGAATGGCACTTCATCAAATTTTTGCGAGAGCATCATGCAGACTGGGTGGATATCGTACCGACCTCGTATTGTAACCATTTCCGTAATGTGATGATGGAGCGGGTGATTCCGGAGGTGATTATCCCGCTGCTACACGCGACGAACGGGGAAGCAGAGGAATGTGGCCAGGCGTTTGACCGGGTGCAGGCGCATGGATTTGCGATTTTGCAACGTGTGTTTCCTCAGGAATTACAGCTACATAACATTCGCTCAGTGGCGGATATGGATTTGGCGTATGCGTTTTCAGCAGAGGTGAAGGATACGATGCTGAGCCGGGCGGTGATGCAGGCGCTGCGCTTCCAGCGGCCGTTATGGAACCGGGTGCATGATGACCCGCGGATTAAGGGTGAGAAAGGGGTGCACCGCAATTGTGCGGATTATTCGTATTTGGAGTATTTGATGAATAAACTACCGGCGAAGGCGGATGCGGGCGCTCGCGGGTTTGTGCTGTTTACCAATGATCAGAAATTAATGGAGGATGCGGCGAGCTATACGACCGGGTATCGCATGGCGGAGGATGGGATGTTCCGTACCCATGTGCGCAACCAGGAATATCGCCAGTTTAATCTGACGAAGCGCGGCGAGTTTGGAGAATATCCTACGCATGAGATTGTGAGTAATGCGCAGATAGCGCATTTCTTTACCCGGCGCTTAGCCGAGGTGTGCGCGAAGGTGGAGGTGATTACGCCAGAGCTGGCAGGGCATATCGAGCGTTTAGAGGCGGTGGTAGGCGCGCTGGAGCATGAGATTGCAGCGCACCGGCGGCGGCAGAAACATTCAGGTATGCTGAATAAGCCCTATGATACGATGATCGCGCGGCGCTTGACGGCGGAGGTGTTTGAAAGCCGGGTGGGCAATGATGATCATTACCGCGATACGGTGCGCCCAAGTAAGCGCGTGTTAACGCAGCAGAAAGAGGCGGAATTGCAGCAGCAGAGCGAGGAAGATGCAGCCACAGGGGAGGATCACCCTGCGTTATAAATGCTATGCGCTGCTGATGACGACGAAGGCAAGGGCGTATGGCGGTTCATCGCTGAGCGATAGGTGGAGCGAGGGGGCGGTGTTGTTGGATGTGCGCGTGGCAGCGGTGGCTGCCGCTTTTCCAGAAAGGGTGATGTGTGGTTGACCTGTTTTATTGCGGGTGATGGTGATGTCGTGGAAGGCGCAATGCGCGCCGATGCCGACACCGAGCGCTTTAGCACAGGCTTCTTTGGCGGCAAAACGCTTGGCATAATAGGCGCTGCGCCGGTGTTCGGGGAGGGTTTCGGCTGTGGTGATTTCGGATTCGGTGAAAATACGCTGGGTGAAATGACTGCCAAAGCGCTGTAG
>JANQQO010000148.1 GCA_028289305.1 Rickettsiales bacterium
GTGCGTCAGCTGCTCGATGGCTTTATCAATCGCCCTCGCCAGCTTGTCTAACTCACTCCCATGAAGTGGTAACTCTTTAACGCGGGTTACCTCCGCACGCGCATTGGCTGGAAATGTCACCAGACTGATTTCCCACAGATCAACATCCTTCAAAACGCGGACGCCGTTCTTGCGGTCCATTTCATAATCCACCACGCTATATCCAATGCTCATGCCGTCCACAGCACCAGATTGCAGCAACGTATACGCCTCTCTAGCACGCTGAACATCCAGCAACAATTTTCCCTCTACATAAAGACCATGCGCGTTTTCCTGTGCCTTCACCAACACCCCAATGGGTTCATCCATGCGGTGTTGCCACAGCAATTTGATATTCGGATTTTCCTGTAATGTGCGGCTGAACGCGCCACGAAGAATCACATCCTTCTGGCTATCCACCACATCAAATACACTGGCATATCCGCTAAAACTCCCATCCTCCTCCACGGATTTCACCGACAGAGGAAAATCAATATGCTTCTTTTCCTGCATACTCATACTCTTACACTCCCAATACATCTGTTATTGCTCCTCGAAACCATCACCACCCGCGATGGGCGAAAACCCTATGATTTGCCGCTTCTCATTCGCGGTGAGGAAGCTCGCACGCTGCAAGCGACTCCAGACCCGATCCCGCTTCGGCGCTAATGCGCTAATTTGATCTTGGTCCGCCTGAATCTGCAAATCCTCACGGAACATCGGCACCAGCCAATTGTTCAGCGCCGCCGCAACATTATCCACCAGCGGCAATACCGTCTGCTCCCAGAGTGCTAAGCGCGCCTCCACCAGGTTGCTATAGGTATTATCCCCAGGAATGCCGAGCAGCTGCGGCGGCACCCCAAATGCCAGCGCGATATCACGTGCCGCACTATGCTTCATATCAAGAAAATCCATATCTTTCGGCGAGAGGCTCATCTCCTTCCACTCCATACCACCTTCCAGCAAGAGCGGGCGCCCAGCATTAATCGACCCAGAAAATTGCTCATCAATCTGATTACGCAGTCGGGTATATTGCTCATCCGCCAGCACCCCATCATCATCAGATTTGGATTTTACTACCAGCGCGCCGCTTGGCCGCGCCCCGTTCTGCAACAATGCCTGGTTCCACATCGCCGCCTGATTATGCTGATCGATGCTATAGGCCGCCGCTTCAATCGGCGACAGGCCATACCAATCATTCAGCGGGTGAAAGGTTTTAAGATGCAAGATCGCCGATTGCCCCGTCATCTGATCCACTGGAAAATCCTGCACCACATCCCCCACCGTATGACGATAGCCTTCCGGCAAGCAGCCCTCTCCTGCAATCACCGATACACGATCTGGGCGCAGCAAATGCAGCTCCTGCGGTATTTCGCCCATTAGCCCCAGCGCTTGTATATACGCGTTGCCGCTAATCAGGCGATAGGCATATAAGCTCTCAAAAAACTCTGCACCGCCCATGCATGGGTTGGGATGTGTCAATAAATCTAACAACGGGTGATCGGCAACATTTCCGCGCTCTGTGCCTTCATTCGTATGCACTTTCCAGGGCACACTCGCCGCCGCCTGAGAAATCATACTAATCGCGCGATGTGCCACCACATTTCGTGCATAGGCTTCATCGGCAAATTTACCATATTCCCGAGGCATCCACACCGGCTTACCCGGCGTCTGCACCACCGATTGAAACCACGCCACTGGCAAAAAATCCTGATAAT
>JANQQO010000153.1 GCA_028289305.1 Rickettsiales bacterium
CTCCGCCGGCAAAAAACGCCATGCCATTGTAAAGCTAGCCTAACCACCCTATTCCGGGCGGGGTTGTTGCATATCGAGCTCGGGGTTGGGCTCTGGCACGGCAGTATCTCCCCAGATATTACGGAGGAAGCCGGGCGTTAGGATGCTGAGCGGGTTGACGGTGATTTCTGGATCTTGGTATTTGCCCGAGATTTTATAACGCGCGGCCACGATCCCCTCGCCTTCCCCACCGGTGATCATTTCTCCAAGGAACGGAATACCTTCGATGAAGGTGTTGAGGCTATAGGCCGGCACCACATTACCGCGCAGCAAGACATCGCTAGTGCCAAGATTGGCTTCACCATCAATCGTAAGACCTAGAGAATTACCAGAGGCTTTGACCTCTTGCACGGTGAGGGTGGGGAAATCAAGCACATAACGGCCAGCAGCTTTTTTAAAGAAAATACCCTCTCCTTCCAGCAAATCGAGAATGCCGGTGAAGGAAAGCAGGGTGAGCAATTTGGTGAGGATCGGCGCCTTTTTCACGCGGAAATCTTTCATAATGAACGAGCCTTTGGCCGGCGGCGTGCCGGAAGGAGCTGAGCCATCATCCATGGTGGCGGTGGTTTCAAACGTGCCGCCATTAATGTGCTTCAACAAGCCAAGCCCACGAAAAAAACTGCCTGCATTAGTGGTTTTTAGGAAAAAAGTGCGGGTTTTATCGTTGGTTTTGAGGTCGATAAATACATCTTCCTCAGGCGCGAACTTTCCCAGCAACCCTGCCTGGTGGCATTTTTCTGTGTTGCACTCTAAGAAGCCTTTCACGTCTGTTAGCTTCACATCATTTGCTAATAGTGCAGTGTTAATGTCTGTTCTGATATGTAGAGGCTTTCTGGTGGCTGCTTCTTTTTTCTCAACCTCTTCACCCTTACTGAGATAATCAATCACTGGTTCGGCGTTCAGCTGTGCGCCTGTGATTGTATAGGTGGGAATAGCATCCTTGCTGGCGATAGCGATAGCAAGATCGTGCTTATTAAGCTTAAAGGGCGAGAGGGTGCCATCCACAATGGAGAACCCATCTTTTTTTACCGTGAGATCGCCTTTAATATCGATATCTTGGCCTGTGATGGCAATATCACGGAGGGCAAGCGTGTATGCATCGGCGGTATCATGAATCGCCAGGGTGATTTCTAATGGCAGGTTGCGCTGCTTCTCCCAACCCAGGGCTGGCAATGCAAGACCGGCCGAAATGGCATTGATGGTAGTGGTTGCATGGGTTGTGGTGCCGGTATTTTCAATCGTGCCATTTACTTTGAGCAGCCCCGTTATCTCTACACCCTTCGCACCAAAACGTGCTAGATCGGCCGGGGTGAGTGTTGCATCGAGCTGGATTTGGCTATCAAACTCTTCCCGCGCATCTTCGATATAGGTGAGTGTTATAGGTGCGCCGTTGAGCTTAGCATCGCCTTCAGCAGAAAGCGTGGTGTTATTCACCATGAGAGTCAGTGTGCCTTCTGTTAGGTCCATGCCTTTTGCGGCGTTGGGCAGTGCAACATTTTGTAATTCACCATTGATGGCGAGTGTAACGTCGTCTACTGCTAGTGTATTCAGGAGAGGAAATTCAAGAAAGAAGCTGGTTTCTGCATCACCAGTGAGGTTTTCTGCGGTGACACCACTGGCTTCTTCTTCCTCAGCACGCTTTTTGCGCAGCGTATAAAAATGTGACAGATCTGACACCGGGCCAGACATACGCCCATTGATCGTCATGTTTTGCTTACCTTCACTGAGGCCGGTAATGACCACATTGCTGGTGAGCTGAGAATTGAGCAGTGTGGATTTTTCAATCGCCAAATCCATGCTGTTGCCGGTGAACAGGGCGCTGCCTGTAGTGCTTTCTAATAATGGAAGGCGTGGGTGGTAGGTGACATCCACATCTTCGATGGTAACATTGGCGCTGATTGCTTCAGGGGCAAGCGCATCGCCTAAGAATACGCCTGGAGTGGCTGTAAAATTAAGCGTGGCTTGCGTGACGGTGCCGCCCTGCATATGTTCAGACATCCATTTCCTAGGATTATCGGCAAAGCCTGGGCGCCAATAACGCCAGAGATCATCAAAGGGCAAGTTACTGAGGCGGGCGATGAATGCAGTTTCTGGCACGTTATACACACCATCATATTGCGCATGGCTCTTAAGCCAGCCCTGAGTCTCGAGTGCCATCGCCCCTTTTTTAGAGGTGACGTGGTAATTAGCGCTCTTTAAGCCTTGTGTTTTGTTTAGTGCGGCGTCGATACTAACATCCAGCGCAAGATTAACGTCTTGCAGCCAGCTATATTGTGGCAAAAAATCCGGGAGGATTTTGCTTGGAAGCCCCTTGGTGCTAAGGATCAGCTCAATCGCATCAGCATCAACGAGCTTGCTGGAGGCGGTGAAGAAAATGGGATATTGAGCAAGCAGCGTACGCGCCTCAATGTTAAGTTCTGGCCGAGTTTTGCTAGGAGAAAGCTCGATATACGCTTCCTCAATAAACCAAGGAAGCTCTTGGTGACCTGTATCAAAGACGATCGTGGCTTGTTGGATATTAACGTTTTCAAAGGTAAGCGAGGTTGATTTTTGCAGCACGTTGCTTAAGTGCTTTACCGCAGGAGTAAGGTCTGGGAGGATGTTATCCTTCGGCTGACCTGAAACTGGCTCGGGTTTTTCTGATAGCGCTATACGAAAACGCGGGGAAGAAATGCCCAAATCGCGAACAACCACATCCCCAATAAGCAAATGAGAGATGCTTAAGCCAATTTTGACTTCAGGGAAATTGGCTAGCGGCGCGGTGTCTTTATCAAATAGTTTAACGTTTTTCACGTGCACGGCGAGCGGCGAAGACCAGTTATCCCATACAAATACCGCCTGGCCGATTTTTATGCGATACCCAGGGCTGGTTTTATTCAAGGCGCGCTCTATATGGCCCGATAAAAAAGGGATGCTGCGCGGGCCGGTCGCAATCCACGTGAAAAAGATCGCGATATTAATCATCGTCGCCAGTAGAATCACGATCACCGCACGGGTGGAGATTTTTATAAGCTTTGTTGCCACTGCGATAGATATTGTTTTTATTTTTTAAGAGGCGCAGCTTACACAGAAACACCGGGAAGGTTAAGTATATTACATGTTTTTTTACAAAAATACTTGTGGGAAGGCCGAAAAAATGCCACAAGAGTGCGGTTTATAGCATCAAAATAGTATGGGAGGTGACCAATGAGTCAAGCTACTGCAACACAAGATAATTCCTTACAAGAAGGCGATAACGCACCGGATTTTACCCTGCCCACTGATGGCGGGGAAGCGGTAAGCCTGGCTGGGCTAAAGGGTAAAAACGTAATTGTATATTTTTATCCAAAAGACGATACGCCTGGGTGCACGCAAGAGGCGAAGGATTTTCGGGATAATATCGATGCGTTTGCTGCTGAGAATGCGGTGATTATTGGTATCTCGAAAGATAGCGTGGCGAGCCATGATAAATTTAAGAACAAGCATGAGCTGCCATTTATCTTGGCCTCAGATGAGGATGTGTCTGTGTGTGAGGCATATGGCGTGTGGGTAGAAAAAAGCATGTATGGTAAAAAATACATGGGCATTCAGCGCGATACGTTTTTGATCAATGCCGATGGAGTGATTGCAAAAATATGGCGCAAGGTGAAAGTGAATGGCCATGTAGAGGACGTATTAGCGGCAGTAAAGGCACTTTAATGAACGTGTAGGAATATGGCTGGGTATAGATTTCCGCAACCACATTTGCTTGGGATTGATGGTCTTTCGAAAAAAGATATCGCCGCTATTCTGCGTGTTGCAGAAACCTATGTCACCAGTAATCGTTCAAAAAAGAAAAAAGTTGATACGCTAAAGGGCAAAACCCTTATCACCCTGTTTTTTGAGCCCTCAACACGGACGCGCACCTCGTTTGAACTGGCGGGAAAACGCATGGGCATGGATGTGATTAACATGCAGGTCTCAAGCTCGGCGATTCATAAGGGAGAAACGCTGCTG
>JANQQO010000169.1 GCA_028289305.1 Rickettsiales bacterium
CTACACCTCACCCACACGGAAAAAGAAACCTCCCCCGCCCTCGCCTATATATTTTGTTCTCCCATCGACACACTCTTCGCCCGCGCGCAAGAAGCCGGCGCCATCATCACCGCTGAACTTGCTGAATTCCCCTGGGGCATGCGTGAGTTCGAGGCCACCGACCCTGATGGCAACCGCCTCATCTTCGGTGAAGGAATCACCGGTGAAACAGGAGAATAACCACCCCCTCCTTGCCCTCCGCAATCTCGGACCCTCCATGGTACGGCATTTGGAGGAGGTCGGCATACCCGATGCAGCTACCTTGCGCAAAATCGGCCCCATCCCCGCATATTTGCGCATAAAAGCCCTAAACCCCCGTGTGATGAACCGTATGGCGCTGTATGCCATTTATGGCGCCCTCACCGACCAAGATTGCATGCGCCTGCCTGAAGAAACCAAAACCTGGCTCAACGACGAGCTAGAAAAAATGCAATAAAATCAATAGATAACTCTTATTTTAATACCCCACCCCCGTCATCCTCATGGCGGGATTTTTGCTGCTCGCACGCAAAAATCATGACATGGGGATCCAGACATATAGAAAAAGTAACACGCACCTCACCCTTCACCACGCTATAATTTGCCTTTTACCCCATAATTATGCTATGATAACAATAGCTAAGGAATCTGCAGCTGGCGCGGGCTTGCCGGGTGCAGTGGAGGTGAACATGCAGTTTAAGAGCCGATTAGAACACCCGGTCATGCATAAGCTGATCATCGGGCTTATCGTGCTAGGTGCTATTTTTATTGGATACGATATGAGCGTCTCGATTGAGCTCGATCGCTGGAATCTCTTCACCTTAAAAGATCTTTTAAGAACCCAAGGGCTCTACGTCGTCCGCCCCGCAGAATGGCTCGATTTCCTGCTAGTGCTACCCATGTCCATCATCTGCTTCGCCCTCGCCTTCCTGCTATTCCTATTCCAGTGGTAGAGTTACCTACTCATAACAGCGTTCTTCGCCACCTCTCGTTTTTCTATTTCTTCTCTGTAATTATAAAGACTCACACTCTTTTCAACACGCACAAACGCCATATCCCATATCAAATCCAGCCCATCTTCAAGCATTTCCCAATCTAGCTCCCTCTTTAAGTCTTTCATAATTACCCGAGCATTTCCTACCGCATTTTTACCACCATACCCCCGCTCTTGATAAAAGATCTTTTTTCTTGAATCCTCAATAGGCTCTAAAACCTCCTTTTTAAAATCTCGTAATGCTTCAAGCTTAATCATCAACTCTCTTGCAACCGATTCATATTCCGAATCATTGCGCATAAGCTGCACCCGCTCCTTAGCGACATCAATCCATTCTCTTATCTGGGAAATAAGCTCTGCCCCTTTATCTGGATCTTTCCGCCCCATATGTTCCTGTACATAACTTTCTGCAAGTTTTAGCACTTCACTCCCTGTATTCTCTATACATCTCACAGCCTTTGCTATGGTTTTATACCGGTTGCTATATATCTTTTCTATCGACATCCCTGGATCATTCTCTTTGTCATACCCTTCAGACATAGAAGAAGGGCTTTCCACTTCTTTTACTTCTCCCTCCTCTTTAACCTTTGCAACCCTAGTAATACAGCAAAGAGCAGGTTTACAAAATTCACCAAAACGTTCCGCTATCACATAATCAATATCAACATCCGAACCAGCCCTACCCCTATCCCTGCGAAAATATTTAACAAGAAACATGGCCTCTTCATAAAGTTCTTTATATTGGTTCCCTAGGGAATTTTTTTGCTCCGTAGTTTGCGCGTTATCATAAACATAAACATCACTACCTTTTTGTACTTCTTCAATAATCTCTTTACTCATTTGGTTCATCTTCCGCACAATCACACCTAAAAACAGACGCGCTTCGACATCCCGAGAACGTTCCAACCGTTTCTTCTCATCGGCACGTTCTTTTTCTAATTGTAACCGCTGTTCTTCATCCTCTACCTGTACAGGTGGCAGTTTTTTATGCTCCCTTACAGCTGCTTCCGCCTCCTCATAGCGTTCTTTTTGCTTGCTAAACCTGGAAACCTTAATTTCCTGAGTACCTTTCTCTGTATAACGAATCAGCCCGTCTCGAAAAGTATCTAAAAGCTTAAGCAAAAGCTCAAAGCGCTCCTCTCTGGCCTGAGGAATAGGGTACTCTTTAACCCAATAGACATCTCCACCGCCCAGATCTACCTCTATCTTTTCCTCTACCTTCTTCTTCGCCACCACACGTCCTTTCTAAAAACGCCTCGACTGCTGTTCTATAGCCCATCACAGGGCCCAGGCCCCTCCGCACGCCATTACAAACAACGTGCGGTAGAGCACATCTTTCAACTATACAAAAAAAAGGTTAAGAAAACGTTAATGAAACGAGGATTTAGGATCTAGGATAAAGGGTATAGTGATGAAAAGAGTATCTCGGAGAAACGCACCCTCCACCAAATCCCAAATCCCTTATCCTATCCCCTAAAAAACACTAAATCCCATTCTTCAAATCCATGATCACCCGCTGCAGATGGCTCACCTTCGCCCGTTCTGGTGGAATCGCCTGGCCACACACCGCCGTCACTTTCATACGGAACTTCCGCGGCACAAATTTAAACCGCGATCGCTTATATTTCCGGCTGAAAATACTGCCCCAGAGCCCTTTGAGCGCAATCGGGTAAATCGGGGCCGGCGTATGGTCAATAATCCACTCAATACCAAAGCGAAACCGCGTCATATTCCCCGTATGCGTCAGCATGCCTTCGGGGAAAATACACACCAGCTCATCATTTTTCAGCGCATCACTAATCGTGGCGATCGCCTGCTCCACCGAGGCACGATTCGGCGCAATCGGAATTGCATTATTCAGCTTCATAAAATAATGGATCGGCTGCGTGCGATAAATCTTCTCATCAATCACATAGCGCACTGGCCGCTTCACCGAACCCTGCACCGCCGCATTAATCACCACCCCGTCCATATAGGAAACATGATTGCTAATCAGCATCGCGCCGCCCGTCTTCGGCAGGTGATGAAACCCTTTAAACGTCACACGATAGAGCACATGCACCATCCACCGCGCCGCCCAGGTATAAAACGGTATTGGGTTCAGCCAGCTCGTCTTTATTTTCTTCCAGCGCATATCCGAATGCTCCGGTGTCGGTTCCGTTTCTATATTTAGTGATGTTTCCACGTTTATAACACAATATCTATTACTATTATTTTTCAGTATAGCACAAAATCATGCAAATGTATTCATAATAACTGCCTGATATACAGGAATATTCTACGCTGCAACGCAGCAAAAACCCGCGCCAATAAAACGCGTGACATCCCACCCACCCTCATGCATAATATCGGCTGTGTGTCATACACACGGGAATGAATTAGGGAATATAGTCAGGATTTTTTGCAGCATCGCGCTAAACACCGCGCTGTGAGCCTGTTCTAGAAGGAGTGCTAACGCCTGTGGATCTGTCGAAAACCGCCATATTCGCCATGATGCAGCACCGCATGAAATATCTGTCTGAGCGCCAGGCCGTGCTCGCACAGAATGTCGCTAATGCCAACACCCCTGGCTATAAACCCAAAGACTTAAAACCGCTCGATTTCAGCACCATCATGCAACAGCAAGGCAGTGCTGGGCTCAAAACCACCCATCCAGGGCATGTCTCCAGCAACACTGCTGGCGGCTCCCGCTTCGGTGTGCAGCAACAGAAAACCGTGTTTGAAACCACCCCAGACGGCAATGCCGTCAATCTCGAAGAACAAATCCTCAAAATGCAGGAAAACAACATGGATTACCAAACCACCACCAGCCTCTATCGCAAGATGACCAGCCTGGTGAATATCGCCGTTGGTAATGATAGGAGATAACATACCCCATGGCTGACCTAAAAGACGCTATCACCATCGCCACCCATGGCATGAAAGTGCAATCCACGCGTATGCGCGTTGGCGCAGAAAACATCGCCAATGCTGATTCCACCGCCACCACCCCCGGTGGCGAGCCCTACCGCCGCAAAACCATCACCTTTAAAAACGTCCTCGACCGCGAACTCGGCGTTGAAGTCGTTAAAGTCGATAAAATCGGCGTTGATGATGGCGAGTTTAACCGCCGCTACGACCCCAGCCACCCAGCGGCAAATGCAGAAGGTTATGTGCTCACACCAAATGTCCAAACCTCTATCGAACGCCTTGATATCCAAGAAGCACAACGCAGCTATGAAGCGAATTTAAGTGTCATCGACATCTCCAAATCCATGTTAAACCGCACCTTAGAACTGATGCGCTAACCACTAGAGGACTCTTATGACAGACGCTAGCAAATTACTCGGAGCCACCCAGGCCTATAACGCCACGCAACAGCGCGGCACCGTGCCTGCCGCACAAACGGCCACCAATACGGGTGATTTCACCCATCTCGTTACGAATGCGCTTGATAGCACCGTCACCAAGGTCGTCAGCGCCGAAGCCGCCGGCAGTCAAGCGATGCTTGGCAAAGTCGGCATCGATGACTTGGCACTCGCCGTCAATAACGCCGAGCTTTCCTTGCGTAGCGTCGTCGCCGTGCGCGATCGCGTCATCACCGCTTATCAAGAAATCATCAAAATGCCTATTTAACAGGAAACACTACATGGAAACCCCAGAAGCCCTGGATATCGCGCGTGAGGCGATTTACGTCCTCATCAAAATCTCACTCCCATTGATGCTCGTCGCACTGATTGTCGGCCTCATCATCGCGCTCTTCCAGGCCCTGACACAAATCCAGGAGATGACGCTCACCTTCGTGCCAAAAATCATCGCGATCTTCTTCTCCATGCTGATTTTCCTACCCTATATGCTCGAAACATTAAAAACCTTCGCCGAACAACTCGGCCAGCGCATCGCCGGAATAGGATAAAAACCACTTATTACTCCTCCCCTGCTTGCGGGGGAGGCAGGGTTTACTTAGCGAACCGCAGGTGAGCTTAGGAAATCCGGTGGGGGTGTATTAAAACTGTTAGTATAATAACTCGCTATTAAAGGTAGCCATGCTGGTTGAATTTGCCACCACCTCCGTCTTCCATTTCCTGCTGATCTTCGCCCGGCTTGGCGCGACGATGGTCTCGCTCCCTGGCTTTGGTGAAATCCATGTCAGCCCCCGCATCCGCCTTACCATCGCCCTGGTCATCAGCCTCGCCCTGTTGCCAATGCTTAAACCCCTGCTTCCTTCCCCTCCAGGAAGCCCCTTCGCCCTCTTCATCCTCCTGCTCGGTGAGAGCCTGATTGGCTTCTTCATCGGCGGCATCGCCCGCATGATCCAAGGCACACTCCACATCGCCGGGATGATCATCGCCTTCCAATCCAGCCTCGCCGCCGCCGTAGTGTTCGATCCCACCCAGGGCAGCCAAGGCTCGGTCTTCGGCACCTTCATGACCCTGCTCGGCTTGGTTATCCTTTTCACCGCTGACCTCCACCACGTATTGTTACTCGCCATCGTGCATAGCTACGACGCCATCTCGCCCGGCGTCTTCCCTCCGGTCAGCGATTTTGCCACCATGGCGCCCGTCGTCATGTCAAAAATCTTCCTCGTTGCAGTACAAATCGCCGCCCCACTCATCATTGTTGGCCTGCTCATCTATCTCGCTGCTGGCCTGATGTCACGCCTGATGCCGACCATGCCGGTCTTCTTCGTCATCATCCCGGCACAAATCCTCGCCAGCTTCTATGTATTGCTACTCACCCTTTCCGCCGGCATGCTGTGGTATATGGAACATTTTCGTGACACGATTGAAGGAATGTTCTAAAAAATCCCCATGGAAGATATCCCCTTACAAGAATGGTTCACTGCAAGCATCGAATGGCTCACTACCCATGTCTTGGTGTGGAGCACCCTCTTCCAATTTGCCGGCAGCATAGCATTATTCGCTATCGCCTATATCGCGAGCAAGCCGCTTGCCGCCCGGTTTGAAAAAACCACCTTCATCCGCGCCGAATACCACCGGCTAAAACACACCGCAAACCTACTCATCCTGCCCGTACTTTGGTGCATCCTGCAATGGCTTGCCGTATTGTTCAGCGCTGAACTCGGCGGCGATATTTACCTCACCCGCATCATCGCAAGCCTGCTCACCGCCTGGATCGTGATTCGCTTTACCGCGAGCTTCGTTGAAAATCCTGCCCTGGCCAAAGCCATCAGCATCACCGCCTGGACCATTGCAGCGCTTAACATCGTGCACCTGCTTGATCCCACACTCAATGCACTCGATAAACTCGCCATCACCGTCGGTGAATTACACGTCTCTGTGCTCTCGCTCATCAAAGGCCTGCTTAGCATTGGCCTGCTCCTGTGGATCGCCACTGCCAGCTCGCGCATTCTAGAGCGCAAAATCCGCAGCTATGCCGGCCTAGAGCCCTCGCTCAAAGTCCTGTTCAGCAAATTACTCAAAATCAGCTTCATCACCCTGGCCATCTTTTTCGGCCTCAGCAGTATGGGGCTGGATCTCTCCGTCTTTGCCGTTTTCGGTGGTGCTATTGGTGTTGGTATTGGTTTTGGCTTACAGAAAGTGGTCTCCAACCTCATTTGCGGCGTCATCCTCCTGCTTGATCGCTCCATCAAACCCGGCGATGTCATCGCGATTAATAACGGCCAGACCTTCGGCTGGGTCAATCGCCTAAGCGCGCGCTGTGTCTCTGTGCGCACGCGCGATGGGCAAGAGCACCTCATCCCCAACGAGGATTTCATCACACAAAAAGTGGAAAACTGGTCGTATAGCGATACCCATGTCCGGCTTAAAATCGGCGTCAGCGTCTCTTATGATACGGATGTGCCCGGCGCCTTAAAGCTGCTGGAAGAAGCCACAGACGGCATCGAGCGCGTCATGCAAAACCCTGCGCCCGCCGCCCGTCTTATCAAATTTGATGATAGTGCGATACAATTGGAGCTGCGCGTCTGGATCACCGACCCAGAACAAGGCGTCACCAATGTCCGCAGCGCGGTGATGTTGCGCATCTGGGAGCTCTTCCGCGAACATAACATCGCAATCCCCTTCCCCCAGCGCGATATCCACATCAAATCCAACGCCTCTTCCGAACCCCTTCCGACTTAAACCCGCCTATTTGGAAGGAGAAACCTCCGCCTTACTACTCCGCCCATTACCCTCTTCCTGCGCAGCAAACCCCTCCGCACGCGGCTTTATATCCCTTCCTGCCCCATTCTGCCTCGCTACACCATTCGTATGCGCACCGTTTT
>JANQQO010000170.1 GCA_028289305.1 Rickettsiales bacterium
CCCCCAGTAGGGGGGAGGCTAGGAGGGGGGTAAGTAATGAATGATCTACCAACTCTGGCCCCCACCCTATCCCTCCCCCTAAGGGGGAGGAGAGTTAGGCCGCTGTTTTTTATGTTTGAAAATACTAGCGGTATTGTCATGGCGCTACGCTGTTTTATTTTTTTTATTGGTTTTCTTAGCGCCATGCAGCGCGGTGCCGCGGCCGGAGAGGCTTGGGTTATGCATGAAGAAATCATGCGCGGAGAAACTTTCCGCATCAAAGGGGATGCGGGTATAGCTGCCGTCAGGCTGCAATATCCAGCTTTGCCGCTCGTCTTTGATATTCGCAGTGATGATCTGGCCGAGGATTTGCTCATGCACGGTGGGGTTGGTGATGGGGACCATGAGCTCGACGCGGCTATAGAAATTGCGCGGCATCCAATCCGCCGAGGAGATATAGACGAGGGCATTGGCTGAAGGCATCTCGTGGCCATTGCCGAAGCAGAAGATGCGCGAATGTTCAAGGAAGCGGCCGACGATGCTTTTAACGGTGATATTGTCGGAGAAGCCAGGGATGCCCGGGCGGAGGCAGCAAATGCCGCGCACGATCAGTGTGATGGAGACGCCGGCCTGCGAGGCGGCGTAAAGCGCATCGATGATGCTGGCATCAACGAGCGAATTCATCTTGGCCCAGATCATCGCCGGCCGGCCGGCTTTGGCATGCCCAATTTCTTCATCGATATGGCGTAGCAGGGTTTCGCGCAAATGCAGCGGGGCAGTGGCGATTTTCTCGAAACGGTCAGGCGGGGAATAGCCGGTGAGGTAGTTAAACAGGCTGGAGGCATCGCGGGCTAGGGCCGGATCGCAGGTGAAGAAAGACAAGTCGGTATAAATCTTGGCGGTGATGGGGTGGTAATTGCCGGTGCCGAAATGGACGTAAGAGCGCGTAGCATCGCCCTCTTTGCGGACGACAAGCGAGACCTTAGCATGAGTTTTAAGACCGACCACGCCATAAATCACTTGGGCGCCGGCGCGCTCTAAGTTGCGGCCCCAGCGGATATTGGCTTCTTCGTCAAAACGGGCTTTGAGCTCGACCATCACGGTGACAGATTTGCCGGCCTCCGCAGCTTCGATTAGGGCTTTGACGATAGGCGAATCGTTGCTGGTGCGGTAGAGCGTTTGTTTGATCGCGATGACATCAGGATCTGCTGCGGCCTGGTGGAGCATGCGTGCCACCACATCGAAGCTTTCATACGGGTGGTGGATGACGATATCCTTGGCGCGAATCGCAGCGAAACAATCGCCATCGTAATCGCCAATGCGCTCTGGGAAGCGGATGGTGTGGGGCGGGAATTTAAGCTCAGGGCGGGCGAGGTCATAGAGCGCGGATAGACCCTCCATGCCGAGCATGCCGTCAACCGCGACGATATCGCGCGGGGTGACCTCGAATTCTTCTTCGATCAGGTTTTGCAGGGCTTCGGACAGGTTTCCATTGGTTTCTAGGCGGATGACGCTGCCCTTGCGGCGGCGCTTCACTGCGCTTTCAAACTGGCGTACCAGGTCTTCCGCCTCTTCGGCAAGCTCTAATTCGCTATCGCGGATGATGCGGATGAGGCCAGAGGAGAGCACTTCTGCGCCGGGGAAGAGCTGTTGTTCAAACAGCTCGATGACATGTTCGAGCAGGATGATGCGCTGTTTCTTCTTGTTTTTGCTGGGCAGGAGAATACAGCGATCGAGCTTATGCGGCAGCAGGATGATGGCGTTTAAGCGTTCTTTCTTGGCTTTCTCCGTGCCATCTTTTTTATGGGCGGGTTTTTCTAAGCTGAGCAACACCGCCATGCTGAGATTGGGCAGGAAGGGGAATGGGTGAGCCGGATCGATAGCAATCGGGGTGAGTGCAGGAAAGATATGGCTCATAAAATAGTCTTTAAGCCAGCTCTGCTCGGATTTCTTTAGCTCCGAGGGGTCAAGAAAAGTGACATTCTGCTCTTCAAGCTGGGATTTGAGCGTTTTCCAGCACTGGCGCTGAGC
>JANQQO010000199.1 GCA_028289305.1 Rickettsiales bacterium
GCGATATGGCGCAGCTGATGGAAGAGATCACTGAAAAAGCCTGGCAGAACCCCCATACCCGCCGCGTCGATTCGATCACCAATTTCCAATATTCTTACGCGGAAGGTGATGACCTCATCGTTATCGACCTACTGGAAAATAGCGAAAACCTCTCAGCAGAAGAGCTCGCGATTAAAGAACGCATCGCCGTGAACGAGCCCTTGCTGTATCGCAATCTCATCGCTGAAGATGTTGAAACCGTCGGCATCAACGTCACCCAGCACTACCCCGAAAAAAGCCTGACCGAAGTACCGGAAACCGTCGCTAAATCCCGCGAAATCGCCGCTGAAATGCGCGAGAAATACCCAGATATACAAATCGTCCTCTCCGGCGGCTCCATGATGAATATGGCATTCATGGAAGCCGGCATGTACGACATGCAAAACCTCACCCCCTTCATGTATTTGGTGCTCATCGTAGTGATGGTAATAGCCGTACGCTCCGTCACGGGCACGTTCAGCACCCTCCTCATCGTCTTTTTATCGATGATCTGCGCCATGGGTCTTGCCGGATATGCCGGCGTACAGCTCACCCCCATCTCCACCATGGCACCCACAATCATCCTCACCCTCGCTATTGCCGACTCTATCCACGTCCTCGTCACCCTCACAGAGGGCATGCGCAGAGGGCTTGAAAAACGTGAAGCCTTGCGAGAAAGCCTCCGCATCAACTTCACACCGGTCACGATCACAAGCCTCACCACCATTGTCGGCTTCCTCACCCTTAACATGCTAGACTCTCCCCCCTTCCAGCATCTGGGTAACATCACCGCTGCGGGTGTCGGCTTTGCCTGGCTGTTCTCGCTCACCCTGCTGCCGGCATTGATCACCATCCTGCCAATGCGCATTAAACCACGCAAAAAAAGCAGTTGGCTCGACAATATGCTGCAAGCCTATGCCAATTTTGTCATTGGGCACCATCGCGCCGTCCTCTTATTCGGCAGCACGCTGGCAATCGTAACCATCGCCATGATCCCCCGCATCGAAATCAACGACCAATGGGTAGAATATTTCGACTGGCGCATCCCCTTCCGCGCTGATGCCGAAATAGCGATGAAGGAACTCGGTGGCACCTATCTCATCGAATACACGGTAAACGCCGATGAAACCGGTGGCATCAGCAACCCAGAATATCTAGAAAATCTCGACAAACTCACCGAATGGCTGCGTAGCCAGCCCGAAGTGATGCATGTCTATAGCTACAGCGATATCATTAAACGCCTGAATAAAAACATGCATGGCGATGATCCCAGCTGGTACCGCGTACCGGAAGATCGTGAACTCGCCGCGCAATACCTGCTGCTTTATGAGCTATCGCTGCCCTACGGGCTCGATCTTAACGACCGGGTAGATATCGATAAATCCTCTACCCGCCTCACCGCCACGCTGGGCAATAAAACCACGCGGGAAGTGCGCGAATTCCTTGCCCGCACCTCCAGCTGGCTTGAAGACAATGCCCCAGCCTATATGCAAGCTAAAGCCACCGGCCCCACGGTCATGTTCTCCTTCATCTCACAGCGCAATATCGAGAGCATGCTCCGCGGCAACGCACTTGCCGTGGTGGTAATCGCACTTATCATCATGATCACCGTGCGCAGCTTCGGCATCGGCATGTTAAGCCTCATCCCTAACACCGTCCCGATTCTCATGACCTTTGGTATTTGGGCGATTACCTATAAACAAATTGGCATGGCCTCCGCCACGGTCAGCGCTGTAGCGCTTGGCATTATGGTGGATGACACCGTGCACTTCCTCACCAAATATCTGCGTGCACGCCGCGAAAAAAATCTGAGTCGTCAGGATGCTATTCGCTATGCGTTTGATATGGTCGGCAAGGCACTCGTCTTCACCACCATCATCTTAACGCTAGGCTTCTTGGTAATGGCGAGCTCCGCCTTCCAAATCAACACACAGCTTGGGTTATTCACCGCCGCCACTATGGTGATTGCATTGGTGATGGACTTCATACTACTACCTGCATTATTACTGATAGGACAAAAAGGAGAAAAAGATGCATTGGTTTCTAATCGCGCTACTTAGCGTATCTATAGCTGCTAGCCCACTCACAGCCGCCGCCAAAAAAACCGCGGAAGAATTGCTCGCCAGCGGTACCGCCGAAGAACAGGGCGAAGCAATCGCCATCGAGTTCGACGAACGCGATATCGGCTGGGAAGATGTAGAGGTCGATATGGAGATGGTGCTGAAAAAAGCCTCCGGCCAAGAAACCTCGCGCATCCAAAAGATCCGTATCCTGCAAAACCCTGGGCGCGAGGAAGGCGATAAATCCCTCATCAGCTTCAGCAACCCGCGTGATGTGAAAGGCACCGCCCTGCTCTCACACGCAAAAATACTTGATCCTGATGATCAGTGGCTGTTCCTGCCCGCACTCAAACGCGTCAAGCGCATCTCTTCGAACAATAAATCCGGTCCTTTCGTTGGCAGCGAATTTGCCTATGAAGACATCACCGGCAATGAAATCGGTAAATATAGCTGGAAATATCTCGCCACCGAACCCTGCGGCGATCTACAATGCTTCAAGCTCGAAACCAAGCCTAAATACGAACATTCCGGCTACTCCAAGCGTATCGTGTGGATCGACACCGAGCATTTCCGCCAGCAAAAAGTTGATTTCTACGATCGCAAAGATGAGCTGCTCAAAACCCAAAGTAATATCGACTATAAGCAATACCTTGATGCGTTCTGGCGTGCGGATATCTGGGAAATGGTGAACCACCAAAACGGCAAAAGCACCACCTTACGCTTTAAGGAATACCGCTTTAAAAACGGCCTCGATGAAAACGACTTCACCCAAGCGGTGTTAAAACGGGTGAAATAATGCGTGCCGGCCTCGCCTGCCTTGCTCTGCTCTGCGTAGGCGTAAGCCCCTCTGCTACGGCGGAAACATTCGGCGATGGCTGGGAGCTCACAGGCTTTGCTGCCTTTGAGCATCGTCAATTCCTTCAAGCCGCTGAATTCGCGGAGCAACATTCCGGCACCGCTGCACCCAGCCTCATACTCGAGCCAGAACTCTATAAAACCACCGATACCGACACCATCACCGCCCGCCTGTTCTTACGCCTCGATGCGCATGATGATGAACGCACTCATGCCGATATCCGTCAGCTCGATTGGGTACGCGCGAAGGATGATTGGGAAATCACCGCCGGCTTCAGCAAAGTGTTCTGGGGCGTCACCGAATCGCAGCATTTGGTCGACATCATCAACCAAACCGACGCCATAGAAGACATCGACGAGGAAGAAAAGCTCGGGCAACCCATGATCCAGCTCGCCACCTTCCAAAGCTGGGGCGATCTGCGTTTTTTCTATCTGCCCTATTTCCGTGAGCGTACATTCCAAGGACGCGAAGGCCGCCTGCGCGGTCCGCTTGTCGTTGATACTGACAACGCCCGCTATACCAACGGCGCAGAGGAATGGCACCCAGATGTTGCTCTGCGCTATAAACATTAT